>DATKJJ010000474.1:0-3326 GCA_035543695.1 Gemmatimonadales bacterium
GCGCAATGTGCTGGAGAACCCCGGTTGGTACACCGCCTATACCCCCTACCAGGCGGAGATCGCTCAGGGCCGGCTGGAGGCGCTGCTCAACTTCCAGACCGTCGTGTCCGACCTCACCGGACTCGAAGTCGCCAACGCGTCATTGCTCGATGAGGCCACCGCCGCAGCCGAGGCGATGAACCTGAGCCTTGCGGTGCGCGGGGCGAAAGGTGAGCCGGTCTATCTGGTGGATGACCGCTGTCATCCTCAGACCATCGCCGTCGTCCGCACCCGGGCCGAGGCGCGTGGTATCCAGGTTCGCGTGGCCGATCCCACTACGTTCACCTTCGACGCCGATGTGATCGGCGCGCTGGTGCAGTATCCAGCAACCGACGGCGAGATCCGTGATTTTCGCGCCGTGTGCGAACGGGCCCACGCGGCCGGCGCGCTGGTTACGGCGGCCACTGACCTCCTCAGCCTGACTCTGCTCACGCCTCCCGGCGAGTGGGGCGCCGATATGGCGGTGGGAAACAGCCAGCGGTTCGGCGTTCCCATGGGATATGGCGGTCCTCACGCCGCCTTCTTTGCTACCAGAGAGGCCTACAAGCGATACCTGCCCGGACGAATTATCGGGGTATCGAAGGACCGCGATGGCCGTCCAGCGCTCCGGATGGCACTCCAGACCCGCGAGCAGCACATCCGTCGGGACAAGGCCACCAGCAACGTCTGCACGGCTCAGGTGCTCCTTGCCGTGATGGCCAGCATGTATGCGGTCTACCACGGGCCCGCCGGACTACGTCGCATCGCCGAGCGGGTGCACGCCCGGACCGTGATCCTGGCCAACGCTCTTCGCCGCCTGGGCTATCGCGTGGTCTACGAGGATTTCTTCGACACGATCTGCGTGGAGGTGGAAGGCTGGGCTCTGCCTCGGCTGCTCGATGCCGCCCGGGTGCGGAACATCAATCTGCGGCAGCTGTCGACCACTCGGCTCTGCGTAGCGCTCGATGAGACCGTCACCCTCGGCGATGTCGCGGACCTGATCACCATCTTCTCGCTCAATGAAGCGCTCCCGTTCATGCTGGAGGACATCGGCACCAAGCGGGAACGCGCCATTCCCAAGTCCCTCACCCGGACCAGCTCCTATCTCGAGCACCCGGTGTTTCACCGGCACCAGTCCGAAACCGAGATGCTGCGCTACATCAAGCGGCTGGAGGCGAGGGACCTGTCATTGACCTCGGCGATGATTCCGTTGGGGTCCTGCACCATGAAGCTCAACGCCACCACCGAGATGATGCCGGTGAGCTGGAGAGAGTTCAACCGGCTGCACCCGTTTGCCCCGCGGGATCAGGCCGCCGGATACCAGCTGCTGTTCAACCAGCTGGAATACCAGCTGGCGGAGATCACCGGATTTGCGTCGGTGTCGCTGCAGCCCAATGCCGGGTCTCAGGGCGAATACGCCGGGCTTCTCGTCATCCGGGCCTACCACCGCTCCCGGGGCGAATCGCACCGCGTCACCTGCCTCATTCCCCAGTCGGCCCACGGAACCAATCCCGCGAGCGCGGTGATGGCCGGCATGCAGGTGGTAGCGGTGAAGAGCGACGCCCGCGGCAACATCGACCTGGAAGACTTGAAGGCCAAGGCGGTAAAACATCGGGACACCCTGGCGGCGCTGATGATCACCTATCCTTCAACCCACGGCGTGTTCGAGGGGTCAGTGCGGGAGATTTGCCGGGTTATCCACGAGCACGGGGGCCAGGTGTACATGGACGGCGCCAACATGAACGCGCAGGTGGGTCTCTGCCGTCCGGGCGACATCGGAGCCGATGTGTGCCACCTGAATCTTCATAAGACCTTTTGCATTCCTCACGGCGGCGGAGGACCGGGCATGGGGCCCATCGGCGTCGCGGCCCACCTGGTGCCGTTTCTGCCCGGGCACCCGATCGTGGATCTGGACCACTCGGCGGCCTGTGGCACGATATCGGCAGCTCCATGGGGGAGCGCAGCGATCCTGCCGATCTCCTGGGCCTACATCGCCCTCATGGGGTATGACGGTCTGAGCGAAGCCACTCAGATCGCCATTCTCAACGCCAACTACGTTGCCCGCCGACTGGCCGACCACTACCCCCTGCTCTACACCGGACAGAATGGGCTGGTGGCTCATGAGTGCATTATCGATACCCGGCCCTACAAGGCTTCGGCGGGCGTCGATGTCGAGGACATTGCCAAGCGCATCATAGACTATGGTTTTCATCCACCCACGGTCTCCTTCCCGGTGCCCGGGACCCTCATGGTCGAGCCTACCGAGAGCGAATCCAAGGAGGAGCTCGACCGCTTCTGCGACGCACTCATTTCCATCCGGGAGGAAATTAGGGAGATCGAGGAGGGACGGGCCGACCGGGAAAACAACCTACTTACCAATGCGCCTCATACGCTGGAGCAGGTGATCTCCGACAATTGGGACCGGCCGTATCCCCGGGAGCGGGCGGCCTATCCATCACCGGAGGTGCGGCAGCACAAGGTCTGGCCCACGGTGGGCCGGATCGACAGCGCCTACGGGGACCGCAACCTGGTGTGTAGCTGTCCCCCAATCGAGGCCTATGGAGCCTAGCTGGCGGCTGTGGGTGGATGAGACTGCCCGTCCAGGCTGGGCCAACATGTCGATCGACATGGCGCTCCTCGATCGAGCCGAGCAGGAGGCCGAAAGCTGGTTACGGCTGTATCGGTGGGACCCGGGCTGCCTGTCGTTCGGCCGTCACGAGCCGGCGTCTCGGCGCTACGATGCAGAACGCATCCGGCTCTTGGGTATTGATGCCGTAAGGCGTCCCACCGGCGGCCGTGCCGTATGGCACGAATCTGAGCTTACCTATGCTGTCGCGTGCCCCTGCTCCCGATTCCCTTCCCTGCGAGACGCATACCTCGAGATTCACCGGCTTCTCGCGGAGGCGCTGTTGAGCGTCGGCATCGAGGCGGCCCTGGCCCCGCGGAGCCGCACACCTTCACTGGACGCTGGGGCCTGTTTTTCCCGGCCTGCTGGAGGCGAGGTGTTGGTTCATGGCCGAAAAGTTATCGGTAGCGCCCAGCTCAGACGCGGACGGGCGCTGCTGCAACACGGGTCCATACTGTTGCACGACGAGCAGCATCGGGTCGACGACCTCGTTCAAGGCGGCTCGATCTCATCTCCCGCAGCGCCCGAGAGACTGACCCCCCTGGCCGGGTTGGAACCTCGGGATCTCGCTGTGGCCGTCACCGAGTCGGCCAGCATGCGCTGGGCTTCAGTAGCGGCCTGCCCGACGGAACCCAGCCGGGTCCTCGACCGAGCCACGGTGCACTACCCGCAATTCAGATCT
>DATKJJ010000475.1:0-2718 GCA_035543695.1 Gemmatimonadales bacterium
TGACTCACTGCCTGGATGGTGTAGAGAATCTCCTCGCCGACCGCGACGTGGTCCTCGTCGACCGACACGTGAAGCTCGGGCGCTCCCTGGAGCAGCGCAAGAAACACCACGAGAGACTTCACCAGTCCTTCACTCCAGCAGCAGAGGCTCCGTGCATCCGCCGCTGCTGCTCCTCCCGGGTCTCTCGCTCGCGCCGTTCCATCGAGCTGAGAATCTGCTCGGCCTGGCTCTGGCTCAACCCACTGCTCGGTTGTTCCGCAGCGGGCGGCGGCGGCGGCGGCGGTTGGCCTCCGCTGGACGGCGGCTTCCCTCCGCCCCCTCCGCCGCCGCCACTGTTGTTGGGCGGCGGAGGCGGCTGGCGGCGCTCGGCCAGCTCGAGATTCCATTTAGCCCGAGCCGAGGACGGCTGCAGCCGCAGTGCTTCGCGCAGCCGATCGGCTGCCTGCCCCAGCAGCTCCTCAGTCTTCGCGGTATCAGCCCTGGACGCGAGCAGGTTGACCAGACCCAGGTTGTACAGAGCGCGATAGCGGAGGTCGGGATCCAGCGACTTGGCGGCCTGTTCCAGTGCACCGCGGGCGACATCGTATCGGCCGGCTTCCAGCGCCGCGGTTCCCGCGTTGTAGAAGGCGGTGTCCCGCGCGGTTCCACTGCCGGCCTCCTTGAGAAATTCGGCCGCCGCGCGGGCGGGGTCCCCCGCCGTCATCGCGCGGGTCCCGGGGTCTGGTCTCTGGGCGGAGGCGGAGCTCCAGATCAGCAATCCCGCCAGACCGATCAAGGCCGGACCGGGGCGTACCAGTGTATAGCCCAGGAGCAGGAGTGCGGCGCCTAGCGCGGCGATCCAGCCTCGCGGGATCAGGTCGGCCGTTCGGGTCTCGGCGGTAGGGCTCCGTTTCATCGAGGCCACCAGGTCGCGCACGGCGCCGGCCTGATCCGGCAGCTCGTTGGGGACCAGCGTCCCCTCCGAGGCATCGACGATGGCGCTGAGAATGTCGTCCCGCCGCTGGGTGCGCACCACATTTCCGTTCTCGTCCTGCTTGTACTCGAGCAGCGTTCCCGATGAGTCTCTGATCGGAATACGGGTCGGAAGTGCTCGGCCTTCGGCTACCACGATCAGATGGATGCCGGCATCCTTCAGCGCTTCGGCAGCAGCCACAGCTTCCGGCAGCGTATCGTGAGATTCCCCGTCGGTAAACAGAACCAGGACCCGATCGGCGGCGTCGGTGGCGGCACTGAGCAGGCCGGTTCCTTGCGCCAGCACCGAGCTCAGCGTGGTGCCTCCCTCACTCGCCAGATCAGGATCCAGCGCGTCGAGATACATCCGCACCGCACCCCCATCGACAGTGAGTGGAGCCAGGATATAGCTCCGTCCGGCAAAGGCGATGAGCCCGAGCCGGTCGCCTTCCAGGTCCTGGATCAGGCGCCGGGCTTCGCGGTCCGCCCGCTGCAGCCGGCTCGGCGCCACGTCCTCTGCCAGCATCGAACGGCTGATATCGATTGCGAACACCAGGCTCAAGGCGCGAGTCTCGGTCTTGACCTGCGTCCGTCCGGCCCGCGGACCGGCCAGGCCGATGGCGCCCAGCAGCCCGCTGAGTCCGAGAACCAGCGGAGCCCAGCCGCCTCTGGATCGCGCGAAGCGCCCCAGCGAAGGTGACCAGCGCCGCGCGAGCCGGATGCGCTGCCGCCGGGCCAGCCAGGCGCCCACGCCGACGGCAAGGCCCACCAGCGGGGCCAGAAACAGCAGCAGCGGCGCGTCGAAGGTCACGGGACTCGCACCACCAGCGTGGAGCTGAGCAGCAGCTCCAGTGCGAGCGCGGTCAGTCCCAGCAGGATCAGCGGACGGGTGGTCTCGTCGTATCGGGTGTACCGGGTGACCTGCATCGGGGTCTTCTCCAGCGCGTCGATCTGACGGAAGATCCGGCTCAAGGCCTCGCTGTCCTTGGCCCGGAAGTACCGGCCGCCGGTTTTATGCGCGATCTCCTGGAGCAAAGGCTCGTCGATCCGCACCGGCAGCAGCTCGTAGCGAAAGCCGCCCAATCCGCGGCCGGTTGGGATCGGTGCCTCGCCGATAGTACCCACGCCGATGGTGTAGACCTTGATCCCGAATGCGGATGCCGTTGCGGCCGCGGTGCGGGGATCGATCAGCCCCTTGTTGTTCTCGCCATCGGTAAGGAGCAGCACCACCTTGGATTTGTCCGGCGCCCGCCGCAACCGATTTACCGCGGTTGCCAGTCCGCTGCCGATGGCGGTGCCGTCTTCCAGCGAACCGATCTTGAGATCCATCACCGCCTGTTCAATGACGGGATAGTCCAGGGTGACCGGTACCTGGGTGAGTGCTTCGCCGGCAAAAGCCACTAGACCGATCCGGTCGGCGGCCCGCCCGCGGATGAATCCGACCGCCTGCCGCTTGGCCACCTCGAGCCGGTTGGAGGGAGCAAAATCTTCCGCCAGCATGCTGCTGGAGATATCGATCGCGATGACGATCGCGATACCCTCCTTTTTGATCTCGACGGTATCGCCGCCAATCCGCGGCCCTGCGGCGGCCAGGCTGAGGGCCGCGAGTGAAATGGCTCTGAGGATCGGCGGCAGCCTGACCCACCACCGACCACGGTTGGCTTGAGCGGGAATCGTCACGTCGCTATAGCGCGCGGCCGGGATGTCCCGCCGCCGTCGGAGCCACCACCAGAGGGGGAGCGCAAGCAAAAGAAGCAGCAGCCAGGG
>DATKJJ010000476.1:0-4007 GCA_035543695.1 Gemmatimonadales bacterium
TGGCTCTGTTTCGGGGTGACCTGCCGGCGGCGGAACGGTCGCTCACCCGATATCTCGCCACCCTGGATTCGAGCCAACACGTCTTTCGCCATGACGCCCGGGTCCGACTCGCCGACATCTATGCCCGCCGGGGGGACATTCAGCGGGCCGAAGGCGAGGCAATGCAGGCCTGGGACGAGCTGGAACGCTGGCGGGCCAGCCTGACCGACGATGAGCTTCGGGTTCTTGCCTTTCAGGCGTCGCCCACGGAAATGAACGATCGGGATGCTGAGGTGGTGCGCGTGGTCAACGACCTTGCCACCCGGGGACGGACCGCTGCGGCGTTCGAGCTGGCCGAGCGGCGGCGGGCGCGTGAGCTGGCCGACCAGCTGGCTCAGGCCGCCGCTCTGAATCAAGGCGATACCTCGCATCCCAGTCCGCTCCCGTCTGAGCAGTCCGCGACCCCGATGACCGCAGGTCAGGCTGCTTCCTACATCCCCGACGATAGCACCGCCATTCTCGAGTACGTCACCGGCTCGCTGGGAGCACCCACGACACTGTTTCTGCTGCGCCGCGCAAAGGAGAGGAATTTTTTGGCTCTCACCCTGGCGCCGTCCGATTCACTGGAGGCGCGAATCGCCCGGTTCGAGGCCCTGATCCAGAGCGGCAAGGGAGCGGATGTCCTGGCGGCGAGCCTGGGGGAGGCGCTGCTCGGTCCTGCCGTAGCTCAGCTCGACACTGGTATCCGCCGCTTGGTGATCATCCCTGACGGTCCCTTGCATCGGCTGCCGTTCGATGCCCTGCGACTGACTGACGGCCACTATGTCGCGGAGCGGTATGCCATCAGCATCGCTCCATCCACCAAGGTGCTCGTTTCGCTCTGGCGCCACGACCCGCTCAGCAGCCGGCCGATGAGGCTCCTGGCGTTTGGCGATCCTGCCTCCGAGTCGAAGCGAGGGCCTGGCCTGCCCCGTCTCCGCCGATCAGCCGGAGAAGCGCGCTTCGTGGCCAAGTACTCGCCAACATCCGAAGTCAGGTTGCGCGAGGAAGCCAGCGCGGCCTACCTCAAGCGAGCCGACCTCAGGCCGTTTCGGGTGGTCCACTTCGCCATCCACACCCTGGTCGACGAGCACACGGCTGCGCGAACGGCGTTGGTCCTCGCACCCGGCAACGGCGAGAGCGGCTTGGTTGGGCCCGATGAGCTGGCCCGGCTTCGGCTGGACGCCGACATGGTCGTGCTCTCCTCCTGCCGTTCGGCTGGAGGTGTTGTCATCAACGGAGAGGGTGTTCAGGGATTGATCGCGCCGCTATTCCGGGCGGGCGCCCGCTCGGTCGTCGCCACCCAGTGGGAGGTCGGGGACAAGGAGGCCACCCGCTTTATCCAAGCGCTCTATCGACACCTGGCGAAGAATCGACCGGTGGGAGAGGCGCTCCGCCTGGCCAAGCTCGATGCCGTCCGGGCCAAGCGGTCGCCGCACGAGTGGGCGGCATTCACCGTCGTGGGTGATCCGCTGGTTCGGGTACCGCTGCGAGCCCCGGGATGGCGCCGAGCCGGTTTGCTGATCGCCCTGGTTGCCCTATCAGCCGCCCTGGTGCTGTTCTACTTGCTGCGGATCCGGAGGGCCCGCAGGGAAGAAGCGACATTAGAACCCGGCGTCGCGTCGCGTACCCACCAGCGGTAGCTCGAGCCAGGTTGCAGGAGCTCTGCCGGGAGGGTCAGGCTGGTGTCTGGGGTGAGTTGGGAGAACATTGCGGCCCCGTTCCGATCCAACAGCTCCAAACGGTAGCGCTGGGCCCCCGGGAAGGGGCGCCAGGAAAAAGTCACCGGCTGTGCCGGCGCTACTTCAGCGGCCGGGGTGAGAAGCAGCAGAGCTGACCCGCCGCCTCTGGTGGTATCGCCCTCCCGGTTTCGCATCAGGAGTCCCACGCCGATCGCCAACACGACGGACGCGGCCAGGGCGAGGGGCATGATGCGCCGGCTGATGCTTCTGACCGTGGCCGGTTCCCGGCTGCCCTCCCCGGCCGCTTCCAGCGCTCGAAGCAGCTCGAATTCACGGTGACAGGCCGCGCATCCCATCACATGGTCCAGCGCCTGTAATCGCCGGGCCTCGTCCCCTTGCTTCCGCACCAGCGCCAGCAGCTCTTCCGGCGATACACAGCCCTCAGTCGCGTCACTCCGGCGGGCGAGCGCCTGGGCGTAGAGCTCCTGCAGTCGGGGAACACTCATTCGGTCATCTCCCATCCCACACCAAGCTCTTTCAGTCGATCGCGCAGGTCGTCCATTCCTCGATAGAGCAGGTTCCGCGTCTTGGCCTCGGACCACCCGAGGAGCTGAGCGATTTCCTCCCGGGGATGACCGGCGAGGTGCATGCGCACCACCGGCCGCCGTGAGGCGGGGATCTGATCGATGGCTCGTGCCACCAGTTGCGAGAGCTCCGAGTAGGCCAGATCGTCGTGAGGGTCTCCCCGGTCCGGGAGAGCCGCACCCGGCTCATCCAGCGAAATTGTCTGATCCGTCCGCTGAGCCCTCCGCCGCCGCATCAAGTCGAGCGCGGCCGACACAGCCGTGCGATATACGTAGGACGCAGGCGCCCGGCTGATCTGCTCACTTTCACGCTGGGCCTGCCAAAGCCGGATCCGGACCTGCTGCATGACCTCATCCACATCGGCCTCGGAAAGCCGGTGTCGCCACCCGACACCGCGAACCATGCCGGCAAAGCGGGAGACGACCGCCTCCAGCGCGGGGGACAGGTGGTCGGGAACCGATGCCGGGTCCATATGTTTCAAAGCTACAGGGGATCAGCCCGCGATCTACCCTTCTGGACCTTCTAACCGGATCTTTTTCATGAGCAACCCTCACACCGCTTCCATTCCTGCTGCCGGGGCCGGCACCTTTGCCCTCGGTGGCGATCTCCCGGTGAACCGTATGGGATTCGGCGCCATGCGGCTGACCGGCAAAGGCATCTGGGGACCTCCCCGCGACCGTGACGAAGCCATCCGCGTGCTCCAGCGGGCCGTCGAGCTGGGAGTGAACTTCTTTGATACCGCCGATTCCTATGGCCCTCACATCTCCGAAGAGCTGATCGCCCAGGCTTTGCACCCCTATCCCGGCCTGGTCATCGCCACCAAGGGCGGCTTCGAGCGCCCCGGTCCGGATCGCTGGGTCGAGAATGGACGGCCCGAATACCTTCGTCGCCAGCTTGAGGCCAGCCTGAAGCGGTTGAAGCTGGACCGGATCGACCTGTGGCAGCTCCACCGAATCGATCCCAAGATTCCCGCAGACGAACAATTCGCCGCCCTGCGTGAGTTCCAGGAAGAGGGGCTCGTGCGACATCTCGGGCTTTCCGAGGCTTCAGCCGAGGAGATCGAGCGCGCCCGTGCCTTCGTTCCCGTGGTGTCGGTCCAGAACCGCTACAATGTGAACGATCGGAAATGGGAATCCGAGGTGGATTATTGCGAGCGGGAACGGATGGCCTTCATTCCCTGGTTTCCGCTCTCGGCTGGCAGCCTCAGCGAAGGCGGTCCGCTTCGCCGGGTGGCGCAGCGGCATGGCGCGACCGTGTATCAGATTGCGCTGGCCTGGCTCCTCGCTCGCTCTCCCAACATGCTGGTGATTCCGGGAACCAGCTCCGTGGCCCATCTGGAAGAGAACATTGCCGCCGCCGAGCTGAAGCTCACCGATCGAGACGTAGCTGAGCTGGACAAGATCGGCAGATAAAGTCAGGCGCGTTGCGGCTGGCCGGAGTGGGCGATCGTTATATTGCCTGCTATGCCTCCGGTCAGCCACGACAGCGCGACCCCAACACCGCCCATGCTCAAGCATTGGCGGGAGATGAAGGCGCAGCACCGGAACGCGATTCTGTTTTATCGGGTGGGCGACTTCTATGAGATGTTCAACGAAGACGCCGAGCTGGCCGCCAAAATCCTCGAAATCACCCTGACCTCTCGTGGCGACGGCGTTCCACTCGCCGGCGTTCCAGTCAAGGCCGCCGCAGAATACCTCCGACAACTGGTAGGCGCGGGACACC
>DATKJJ010000477.1:0-2643 GCA_035543695.1 Gemmatimonadales bacterium
AGAGTGGTAATCAGATCCAGCGAGCCGGTAAACGACGTGCCCGTCCCCTCCAGAATGGGGGGCAGACCTTGGACGTGCGTGAGCTCGTTCTTGGTGTAGTTGACCGCGGCGTTGAGGTCGAGGGTGCCGTTCCCCGCAGGCAGTCTCAGATCCGCCGTGAGGTCCACCCCCCGGGTTCTGGTGTCCACCGCGTTGGTGGGAAACTGCACGCCCCCGATGGTGGTGAGTCCGGAGTCGGCCAGGATTCGGGCGACGACGCTGTCTCCCGCATCGTATGTGGCGCCGAGCAGAATACGGTCGTTGATCTGAATGTGGAACACGTCCAGCGTGAGGATGAAGTTGTCCCGGGGAGAGAAAACCAGGCCGCCACTGAAGTTGAACGACGTCTCCTCCTTGAGCGGCTGGGCCCCAAAGATCTGGGAGGCCCGGTTGCTCACCGGGAAGTTGCCGATCTCCACCAGGTTTCCAGCAATGAAGTTGGTGGTGACGTGGCTGAACCAGCTCTGAGGCAGGTTCGGCGCCCGGAACCCGCTACTCACCGCGGCGCGGAGCACCACGCTCTTGCCCGGTTGCACCCGGAGCGCGGCCTTACCGGTTACCCGGGACCCGAAGTCGCTGTAATGCTCGTACCGGCCGGCGACGTTAGCCAGGATCCCTTTCGTGAGATTCGACTCCAGGTCGAGATAGGCCCCCACGTTGTCGCGCGAATTGTTACTCGCGTCAGTGGGAGAGAATCCCGAGAAGACCGATGAGCCGGCGGGGGCCAGATCTCCCGGCGTATTCACGCTGTCCTGAGAGAGGTGGCCGCCGTTGATCCACGACGCGGTCTCCCCGGCCACAATCTCGTAGTTCTCGTGCCGAAACACCCCACCAAAAGCCACGCTGATCGGGTTGGGCAGGAGGAACTGGATGGGTTTGACCAGGTTGACGCCAACGAGAAATTCACCCCGCCTGAGACTGCCGGCGTCGAATTCCGTCTGATTTGGTATCCCGGGGTCATCCGCCGTGCCGAGAACGCCGTCGAGCCCGGGAGCGCAGGCGGTTTCCAGGCAAGGACCAAGAGAGGGGTTCAGGGTATTTTTAAGGTTGTAATCGAAGGTGTTTCGCCCGTAGGAAGCGCCCGCATCGAGCGACCAGCCTGAAATATTGGAACGGAATCCGCCTGCAGCCGAGTAGTCGTTCACGTTGGGACGAAACTCCGGAAGAAATCCGTTAGGGTATATCGCCGGCCAGTTCCGGTTGTTCAGCGGAGCGCGGTAGTACCCGTTTCCGGTCCCCACCCGATTGCTGAACCCGCCGAAGGCATAGAACTCGGATTTGCCGCTTTGACCCAGCGGCATGCGGAGATTGGCAAACGACAACAGGTCTCGCTCCAGCCCGTCACCCAGATGGTTGACCGGCTGAGGCACACCGTTGCGCTTTTGGATGATCTCGCCGGTGTTCACATCAACCGAGTCGGTGACGCCGCTCAGGTCCTGAAGGCCACCATCGGGAAAGGCTCGGTTGGTAGGCTCGCGATTCAGGAACTGGCCGAACAGTCCGATCGAGCCTCGGCCCAGCCTGAATCCGACCCCACCATTGACGTCCGTGGTGGTGCCGTCGTCGTTGAAGCCTTTGCCGGTGAAGTACCGGCCGGCGGATGTATTGATGAACGGCGTGAACTGCCCCTCCTTCATCACGATATTCACCACGCCCGCTATGGCATCGGAGCCATACTGCGAGGATGCCCCATCCCGCAGCACTTCGATTCTCTCGATGGAGCTGGAGGGGATGGCATTCAGGTCGACACCGCTCGAGCCGGCCGGAGAGCCCAGCGGAAAGGTGTTGAGCAGCGCGGTCTGATGCCGGCGCCAGCCGTTCACCAGCACCAGCGTGTGATCGGGCGAGAGGCCCCGCAGCGTGAACGGACGGACGATATCGGTTGCGTCGGTGACCGTCTGATGGGGGAAGTTGATCGAGGGCGAGAGCGAGGCGATCACTTGGCTCGTTTCCGTCGTGCCCTGCTGCTGGATGTCCTGGGAGGTGTAGACATCCACCGGTACCGCGAGCTCTTCGGCCGCGGTGTGCCGCGCCCGGGAGCCCACGACGACATCGATGGGAGCCAGTTCTATAGCATTTCGTCCCAAAGTGAAATCCTGGCGCACCGTCTGCCCGGCAACTACGGTTACTGTAGCGGCGGAAGAGGCATAACCGATGAGACGGGCCCGCACCGTCTCCTGTCCGGTGGGTACCCCCCTCAGCTCGTAGTCCCCCTGGCTACCGCTGGTAGCCTTGACCGTGCTGCCTTCGATGGTGAGTGAGGCGTTTGCCAGAGGTGTTCCGCTACTGTCTCTCACCGTCCCCTTTATGGTACCGGCTTGCGCCGCAAGGGGAGCAGCGAAGCAGCCCAGGGCGGATGCGTAAGCCACGATTCGGACGAGGTGTCTCAGCACAGAGACCTCCGTGGGAGATGTAAGGCGGGAGTTGGGACGGTGAACGGATAGCTATGTAAATACGGCCCGGCGAATAGGGCGTCAAGCGGCCCACTTTGACAGAACTCAGGTGGTTTAGCACATTGGCGGGACGTTTCCGTGCCCTGGCCGGGTCACGACGTCGCTCTTCTAACCGCAGCTCCATTCCAAATAGTTGAAGGACCGATCACCT
>DATKJJ010000478.1:0-6232 GCA_035543695.1 Gemmatimonadales bacterium
CGTGCGAGTGCGATTGATCAGATCAACCAGGCCCGCGAGCGTCGTGCTCTTGCCCGAGCCGGTTGGTCCGGTCACCACCACCAGGCCCTTGGTGAGGTAGCAAAGGTTCTGTACCTCCTGGCTCAGGCCCATCTCCTCCGCAGTGCGGATCTGGTTGGGGATGACCCGAAAGACGCCGATAGCGCCGTAGCGGTCACGGCCCGCGTTGCAGCGGAAGCGGGCCAGCCCCTCGATCTCGTATGCCCAGTCGGTATCGCCGCCCTCGCGGAATTCCCCGATCTCCTTGGCCGTCATGATGCTGAGGAGCATGTTGTCGAGCCGCTCGGCTGAGAGCGGGGGCAGGTCCTGCCGGGCCAGCTCGCCGTGGATCCGCAGCATAGGCGGCTCGTTGCTCCGCAAATGAAGGTCGGAGGCGCCCGACTGAACCAGGGTGCGGAACAGCACATCCATGTTCGCCCGATGTTCCGATAAATCCTGGGTGGAGCGAGAGGGCGGAGAGGACGGAGAGGACGGAGCGGCGGCTACGCCAGGAGCCGAGCCTACGGCCGGCGCAGGAGCGGCTGTCTGGGCCGAGACGGGCCGGAGTACCGCAAGGCCGTTGGCACCGGCCTTGAGCTCTACCCGAACTTCACCGTACGGCGATCGGTAGGCGAACGCCACCGGGTCGGCGGAGCCGAACTGCGAGGCCGCGTCCGGTGAGGCAATCTCCCGGACCAGGCCCTGGATCTGGGCATCACTCAGCGGCTCGCGGGTAATGGGACGAAGCGATCCATTATACATGAGCGACGCTGGCTTGCCGACGGCGAGCTGGAGCGCTTCTGCCCGCTGCTCCTGCATCACCTGTATCAGTCTGTCGAGTCGTGCCACGATTGCATCTCAGTCGAGAGGGCGGATCAGGCGTACCTGGGACTTGTTGATGTATTGCATGATTCCGTCGGTGGCCAAGCTAAAAAACCGGCCCGGCGCATTGACGTAGTCGAGAGCCCGGGCCCGGTTGGGTGGAAGCTCGAACGAGCTGCGGCCCCGGTACTCCACCCCGTCCGTCAGCTCGATCGACAGCATGACCAGCTTGGCGGCGGTCGCGCGATCGGGATCATCGCGCGGCTCCAGATTCTGGCAGGACACCACTGCCACCTGGGCCTTGGAGACGAAGGCGACGCCTCCCTCACCCAGACTCAAGGCAAAGAAGGGATCGTCGCGATTCAACATTTCCAGCGGACTTTCGCTCTCGGACGGGTAGGTGGCCCGGGCCAGCAGGTGGAGCTCCCCCGCCAGCACGACACCCTCGGCAAGCACCACCCGGGCCGCAACCCGCTGTGTGGCGCCCCAATCGCTCATTGAATTGTTCGGTGCATGGCGCCGGAAACTGAACGAACCAGCCCAGCCCGGGCAAGTGCCGGTGTCAGCCCCTGATCTCGACTGCGGCCCGCTGTTCGATCCACCTGATCGCTTCGAGGTAGTCGGCCTCCTCGCCTAGAGCTGCTCGAACCTCGGCCAGCAGCTTCCCTGAAGTGGCGATGATTTCCCCGGGAACACCGGTGTCCTCCAGCAGGTCACGGGCTATGGCCACATCCTTGTCCAGCAGGGCCAATCGGAAGGTGCGGGGCCAGGCTCCGGTCAGGACCCGCTCGGGGACCAGCGATTCGCTCACGAAGGAACGTCCGCTCGAGGCATTGAGGACTTCGACCGCAGTCCGGGCGGGAACTCCCGCCTTGACCAAAGCCGCCAACCCCTCTCCTACAGCCAGGATGTTGGCCGCCAGGAGGGCATTATTGACCGCCTTCATGGCGTGCCCGGTTCCAACCGGACCCATGTGCTGGATACGCTGCCCGAATGCCTGCAGAACCGGGACGGCTCGCTGGTAGGTGCTCTCATCGGCTCCCACCATCACCGTGAGCGTTCCCGCCTCGGCGCCGTTGGTCCCCCCACTTACCGGGGCATCGGCAAACGCAATGCCCTTCTCTGCCAGCCGCCCGGCGATGCGCCGGGAGCTGGCCGGATCACCCGAAGTGCAATCGAGCAGCATGGCTCCGCGCCTCAGACCGGCGAGCAATCCGTTGGCCCCGTCCAGCATCGCCTCGACTTCACGGGAGGTAGGGAGACAGGTCACCACCACATCCGCGCCGTCGGCCGCTTGCCGGGGCGTGTCGGCCACCCGAGCGGGGTAGCGACGCGCGAAGTCAGTCGCTCGCGCGGTTGTCCGGTTGTAGACGGTGAGCTCGTGCCGCTGGGCGAGGTGCATCGCCATGGGCCAGCCGATGGCCCCAAGACCGACAAAGGTGACACGCATGCGGCAAATTAGCCGCCGGCTGATCGCCCTGGCAGCCCTCGACAAAGAGTCGGGTGAGCGCGACGATTGTGCATGGACGTCCGTTGGTCTCGTGTAATATTGGCCGGCCTCGGCGCGTGCCTTGTTCTCTTTGTGATCGGGCCGTTGCTTCGGCTGCTTCTGGAATCGTCGCCGCGGACATTAGCCGAGGCGATTCGAGACCCAGAGCTTCGCGCGTCGATCGCGCTGACGGTGTTGACCGCGACCGCGGCTACCCTGCTCGGCGCTCTCCTCGGCATTCCTCTGGCTTACCTGCTGGCCCGCCGCAGCTTTCCCGGGCGCAGGATCGTACAGGGTATCATAGAATTGCCAGTGGTGATCCCGCATCCCGTGGCCGGCATAGCCCTGTTGCTGTTTCTGGGACGCCGATCCACCGTCGGTGGCATCCTGTCACACATCGGCCTGGAGTTCGTGAGTCACGTCCCGGGAATCGTGGCGGCAATGCTGTTTGTCTCCGTCCCGATCCTGGTCAGCGGCGCGCGGGAGGCATTCCGCGGAGTCGATCCGCAGCTCGAACGAGTTGCTCGCACCCTGGGCGACACGGCCTGGGGAGCCTTTCGCCGAGTGACGCTACCCCTTGCGAGAAGGGGAATTCTCGCCGGTTCCATTCTCGCCTGGGCCCGAAGCGTCAGCGAGTTCGGATCCATCGTCATTTTGACGTACAATCCGAAGGTGGCGAGCATCTTCATCTTCGATCGATTTACCGCGTTCGGGCTACCGGCAGCGGTGCCCGCCGCCGTGATTCTGCTGGTGGTGGCTCTGGCGGTGTTCCTTCTGGTCCGGGTGCTGCAGCCCGAGGAACCGGCGTGATCCGCCTGGTAGATCTGCAGGTCAGAGTAGGGAGTTTTCACCTGCGCGATATCTCGGTGGAAGTCCCCAGCGGCGGGTACGCCCTGATCATCGGTCCCACCGGTTCCGGAAAAACCACGCTGCTCGAGGCCATTGCGGGCCACGCCAGACTCCTTGGCGGCAGGGTGTTCATGCACAATGAGGATGTCACGAACCTGCCACCGGAGCGGCGCGGAATCGGCTTCGTGTATCAGCAGTATCATCTCTTTCCGCATCTCACCGTACGGAACAACATCAGCTACGGCCTCACCGGCCGGGGAGGACGGAACGGAGCCGCCGCCGCCCGGGCCGAAGAACTGGCGGATCTGCTGGGAATCACGCCGCTGCTCGATCGGCCGGTACGCGGGCTCAGCGGCGGGGAGCAGCAACGCGTGGCGCTGGCCCGGGCGCTCGCCCCCAAGCCAACGATCCTGCTCCTGGACGAGCCGTTCGCCGCCGTCGATCCCTCCACCCGGCAGGTGCTCCGGCGCGAGCTCCGTCAGCTGCATGAGCGAGAGGGAATTACAACGCTGCAGGTCACCCATGATTTTGACGAGGCGCTCCGGTTGGGAGATCTGGTGGCAGTGCTATCGGAGGGGAGAATTGCCCAGAGCGGAACTCCGGAACAGGTGTTCCGATACCCTAACTCCGCATTTGTAGCGCGTTTTGTGGGCAGCGGAAACGTCATTGCAGGAACCGTCCAGCGGAGCGATCCCTCGGAACAGGAAGTGCCCTTTCGCGGACGGTTTCAGGGAGAGAATCTCAGCCTCGACGTCGTGGCCGAGCGAGAAGGTCCGGCGCATGCCGTGATCCGCCCGGAGGACATCGTCCTGAGCCTGACCCCGCACCCGGACTCGGCTCGCAATCACAAGGAGGCTGGGGTGACTCGTCTCGAGCGACTGGGGCCGGTTACCCAGGTTCATCTCGATGTGGGCCGGACGCTGATCGCCTCGGTGACCACCGCTTCCGCCGACGAAATGGCGCTGCACCCGGGACTCAGGGTGATCATCGCCCTCAAAGCAACCGCCATTCTCCTGGTGTAAGCTCCACTATGCCCGCCCGACTCCTGCACGTCGATCTCGATGCGTTCTTCGTCGAAGTCTGCCGCCAATACCATCCCGAGCTCCGTAACATCGAGCTGCTGGTGGTGGGTGGGCGCCGGGATCAGCGCGGGGTAGTTCAGTCGGCCTCTCACGTGGCACGCCGCTTCGGTATTCACGCCGGGATGCCGATCGCGGAAGCCGTTCGCCTCTGCCCTCAGGCCACGTTCTTTCAGGGCTCCTTCGTGCACTATCGCGATGCCTCCCACGCCGTACGGGCCGTGCTGGAAGATTTCTCCCCCACCGTGGTCATGGCGTCTCTGGACGAGGCGTACCTCGATTTCGCCGGCACGGAACGGCAGTACCCCACATCGCTGCTTCCGGTGGCAGAACAGGTCCGCGATACGGTCAAACAACGGACCGGTCTGGACGCGAGCGTCGGCATCGGGTCCAACCGGATGATCGCCAAGTTGGCGTCAGACTGCGCCAAGCCCCGTGGCCTGATGGAAGTACGACCCGGATGGGAGAAAGGCTTCCTGGCTGGGCTTCCCCTCTCTGCCCTTCCTGGTGTGGGGCCCAAAACGGCTCAGCGCTGGGCGGTGCTGGGGTTGGTGAACGTGCACCAGATTCAGGAGATGACCGAGCGAGAGGTGGAGCGGCTCATCGGGGCCGATGCCCGCTCGCTCAAGCTTCGGGCGAATGGCCGCGGCGGGACCGTGCTCCGGCCGGACCGGCCAACCGAATCGGTGAGTCGGGAGACCACGCTCTCCCGCGACCTGCGGGACCCCGCGGAGCTCGAACGGATTCTCGCGCTGCTCACCGCGCGGGTGGCCGGTCAGCTCAGGGACGAACAGATCCTGGCCCGGTCGGTAACCCTCAAGCTACGGCACGACGATTTTCGAACGGTGACTCGCCGACAGACCCTGGAAGCCGCAACCGATCTGGATGCGGAGATCTACCACGCTGCCAGGGAGCTGTTTCGCTCAGCCTTTGCAGACGTGCGGCGGCGGGATCGTGGAGTTCGACTGATCGGGGTGGCGGCGACCAATCTGGGGACCGCTGCGGAGGAGGATCTGTTCGAGGCTCCGGAGCGGGTCCGGCTGCGGCATCTCACTGAAGCCGTCGACAAGGTCCGTAACAAATACGGATTCGATGCAGTTACACCCGGATCGATCGTCGAGCTCAGGCGGAAGCGGCCGCGTTCCTAGTTCAGCGGAAGTCCTTGGACTCGAACCGAAGGCCGACTGTACCGTCGGCCGCCGTTACTCGCGGTCCAAGATCCCGGAAGGTGGCGGTTCGGCCGGTGCTGTCCCGGGCTCGCACCGTGCTGTTCTGGTAGAGCCGATAGTATCCGACAAAGACACGGCTGGCTCCTGGTCGGATTGCGCAGCCACAGTCCACGGCACCCTCCAGTCCCGCATTGGTGGTGATCCGAAGCAGCTCCTGACTGGCGTTGGTGATCAACGGAGCGAAGTACGCGGTCCCGCTTTCCCGAATCGTGGCACTTCGCCGAATCAGTCCCCGTTTTTCCCGAATGACTGCCGAGCCCCGCAATTCCTCTCCCATGGGCCGCTGATTGGCTGAAAGGGGCCGGGCCAGATTCCACTGCACCACTACTGACCCCGAGGGCAGCTCCACCGTCTGAGCCGTCCCCGGTTGGAGCGTCACCGGAGCGCGCTGGGCCACGGCCAACCAGATGGGAGCGGCCAGCTCGTTGCTGAATTCCAGCCTGCGTCGACCAGCGAAGCACCACGCTGCCAAACCGCCAGCAATAAAAACCAGGAGAATCAGGATCGGCGCGATCCTGGGGGGACGCCGTCTCGGCCGGGCTACCGGAGATTCGGTGGTGGGACCGGTCACATTGGCTCGCCGGAAAGGGTGATTCGAGGGTACAAGGATAATGCTGCGCGAGAGTGGCGGGCATGGCCCCTCACTCGGCTCGGAATTGTGCGCCAGTTTTTGCACATTCTGCAGCTTACCGACCGCTCTTTACGAGTTTAAGGGTCCGATTTTGCGGAAGTGTTAAGGATATTCT
>DATKJJ010000479.1:0-7644 GCA_035543695.1 Gemmatimonadales bacterium
GCCACGGTCCAGATGCGCATCAGACAGCCTCCTGCTGAATCGTGAGCTCGCGGAACAGATCCTCCAGGCTACCGGCCTCCTGGTGGAGCTCGTACAGCGTCCACCGCTCGGCCTTCGCGAGCTCGAAAATCCGGGGACGGAGGTCGTCGGCCCCAGCTGCGGTAACGATCACCCGCTCCCGCCCATTGGAAGATTCGTGGGGCTCCACGCTGGCGACTCCGGGCAATGCAGCGAGCCGGCTGGCAATGGCGTCCCCGGCTGCCTCAACCCCAATGCGAGACGCACCCTTGGCTCGGGCGATCAGCTGATCCACCGGACCATCGGCCACGATGCGCCCCTGGTTGATGATCAGGAGCCGGGAGCAGGTGAACTGCACCTCGGGTAACACGTGGGTGGAGAGGAGAACGGTCCGCTCCCGACCCAGGTTGCTGATCAGGTGGCGAATCTCGACCCGTTGATTGGGGTCGAGACCCTCGGTTGGCTCATCCAGGATCAGGAGGTCCGGCCGGTGCAGAATGGCCGCGGCCAGGCCCACTCTCTGGCGGAAGCCCTTCGACAGCTCGCCGATGGGGCGGTGGAACACCGGTTCCAGTCCGGTTCCCGCCACCGCTTCATCCACCGCGCTCCGCCGCTCGGCGGCAGGCAGCTCCCGGAGGCGCCCGACGAAATCGAGGTACTCCGAAACCAACATTTCGATGTAGAGCGGATTGTTCTCGGGGAGATAGCCGAGCCGGCGTTTGGCCTCGCGTCCGGCATCGTCCAGGGGGACGCCGTCGAGCTTGATGGACCCGGTGTCGGGCTCGATGAACTGGGTGATCATGCGCATGGTGGTGGACTTCCCGGCGCCGTTAGGGCCGAGGAAGCCTACCACCTGGCCGCGATCCACCTGGAAGGAGACCTGATCGACGGCGGTGATACCGCCGAATCGCTTGGAAACCCCGTCGAGGGCAAGTAAAGACATACGCCTTAGCAGCTTGTAGTTACGTAGCGGGCGACATTCTATCCCGTCGACCCATTTCAATCAAGAGGCGCTGCGGCAGGAGATGCACGATGGCAGGGAAGGGTCGCGCGGGAAGAAGGCGGAGAGGACGGAGAGGGCGTAGACGAAGCAGGGAGAGTTGGGGGAAGTCTCCGTCCTCTCCCTACACGTCCAGATTGCTGACGTACTTCGCGTTCCGCTCGATGAATAGCCGGCGGGGCTCGACCTCGTCCCCCATCAGCTCGTCGAACAGCTGAGATGCCGTTGCGGCGTCTTCCATGGTGACCCGAAGAATGGTCCGTGTGGACGGATCCATGGTGGTGCGCCAGAGCTGGTCAGGATTCATCTCACCCAGGCCCTTGTAGCGTTGGACATTGACGCTGCCCTTCCCGTCGCCATTGGTGAGCCGCTTGCTGTATTCGTCCCGTTCCTGCTCGCTGTAGGCATAGAACTCATCCTTGCCCTTGGCCACCCGGTAGAGCGGCGGCTGGGCGATATAGACGTACCCGGCCTCAACCAGCTCCTGCATCTGGCGGAAGAAGAAGGTGAGCAGCAGCGTCCGGATGTGGGCCCCGTCTACGTCGGCGTCGGTCATCAGGATGATCTTGTGATACCGGGCGTCCTCCAGCTTGAAGTCGTCTTTCACGCCGGTGCCGATGGCGGTAATCATCGACCGGATCTCTTCGTTGCTGAGAATCTTGTCGATCCGGGCCCGCTCGACATTGAGGATCTTTCCCCGAAGCGGAAGGATGGCCTGGAACGAGCGGTCGCGGCCCTGCTTGGCGCTACCACCGGCCGAGTCGCCCTCGACCAGATAGATCTCGCTCACCGACGGATCGTCGATCGAGCAGTCGGCCAGCTTTCCGGGCAGCACGGCGTTCTCCAGCCCGGACTTCTTGCGGACCAGGTCCCGCGCCTTTCGGGCGGCCTCGCGAGCCCTCGCCGCGCTCACCGCCTTTTCGATGATGGCGCGGGCTACCGGAGGATGCTCCTCCAGGTAGTTGCCGAGGTGCTCGTTGACCACCGCCTTGACGATCCCCTCGACCTCGGAGTTGCCCAGCTTGGTCTTGGTCTGGCCCTCGAACTGGGGTTCCCTGACCTTCACGTGAAGCACGCAGGTGAGCCCCTCCCGGATGTCCTCCCCCGACAGCGTGAAACCCTCCTTCTTCAGGAAGTCGCGACGCTTGGCCACGTCGTTGATGGTCCGGGTCAGCGCGCTCTTGAAGCCGGTGAGGTGAGTGCCGCCTTCGTGGGTGTTGATGTTGTTCACGAAGGTGAAGGTGTTCTCGTTGTATCCGTCCTCGTACTGCAGCGCGAGGTCGACGTCCACGTCGTCCTTGACCGCGTTGAATGCGATGGGCTTGGGGTGGAGCGCCTTCTTATTCCGGTTCAGCCATTCCACGAACTGGATCAGCCCGCCCTTGGCAAAGAACGTCTCCGCCTTGGGCGGCTGCTCCCGCTCATCCTTGATGGTGATGCTGACGCCGCGGTTGAGGAACGCGAGCTGGCGCAGGCGATCGGCCAACGTGGTGTAGTGGAACTCCAAGACGGTAAAAATCTCGGGATCGGGCTTGAAGCGGACGATCGTCCCCTGTCCCTTTGCCTTGCCCATCACGGTGAGCTTCTTGGTGGTCTTCCCCCGGACAAAGCTCATGTGGTGCCGCTGACCATCGCGGTCCACGATGACCTCCAGCCGCTCACTCAGTGCGTTGACCACCGAGACACCGACGCCGTGCAGCCCGCCCGACACCTTGTAGCTGTTCTTGTCGAACTTGCCGCCGGCATGAAGCATGGTAAGCGCGACCTCGACCGCCGGCTTCTTCTCGGTGGGATGCATATCCACCGGAATGCCTCGGCCGTTATCCGCCACCGTGATCGAGTTGTCGGCGTGAATGGTGACGTTGATCGTGTCACAGTGGCCGGCCAGCGCCTCGTCGATGGAGTTGTCCACCACCTCATAGACCAGGTGGTGCAGCCCGTTTTCGCTGGTGGAGCCGATGTACATGCCCGGCCGGCGCCGGACCGCTTCCAGGCCTTTGAGGACCTGAATCGATTCGGCTTTGTATTCGGGTCGTGTTTCGAGGACGGTGCTGTCGTCTTTGGCCATGTCTCGTTGGGGCTAGAGGCTAAATGTTCAGGGTGACAGGGGTCCCGGCATCCACCGGATCTCCTTGACTCGTCCCGACCGGCCGGCGTTCAATCGGGCCAGGATTCTGGGCGACATGAGGCTCAGCTCATTGGCCCAGGGCGCCGAGGCTACTCGGACTCTGAGCACGCCGTCCGGGGTGACTGATTCCGGCGCGGTGACTGAGGCAATCTGCGGCCCTACCAGCTCGGCCCACTCTTCGATAATGCCGGCCTGCTGCACCCGTTTGGTGAGCCCGGCCTGCTTGAAGTAGCTGACCAGGACGTCGGCCAGGGGAGTGGGTTGGGGCTTCTTCTGAGTCATGAGTCGCGAGTCACGAGTCACGAGTTACGAGTTACGAGGGAGTACGCCGATTGACCAGCTGCCTCGGATGAAGTCGCCTTTTCCTCGCGTCTCGCGTCTCGTGACTCACACAATCCTTCCGTTCTCCACTCTCCACACCGGCAGCTCCAGATTCGGCGGCAGCTCGTCGGCTCGCGGGCTGGTCACGAACACCTGTCGATCTTCCGGCCCCATCAACCGCAGCGCCAACCGGGTTTGACGGTCTCGATCCAGCTCGGCAAAGACGTCGTCCAACAGCAGCGCCGGCTCAGTACCGCGGGCCTCGCGGAGTGCGGCAATCTCGATCAGCTTCAGGGCAACCGCTGCGCTGCGCTGCTGTCCGGTCGAGCCGTAGTCCCGGAGCCCGCGATTTCCGATTTCCAGGTTCAGGTCGTCTCGGTGCGGCCCAACCGTCGTCATGCCCCGCGCCCGATCCTCTGCCGCGCTTGCAGCCAGGAGCTCGGTCCAGGCCTCCTGCCGCGCGAGCTCGCTCCTGCCGCGGTACTCCAGCCGGGCGGCGCCGTTTTCACCCAGACAATCGAACTCGGCCGTGAATTGCGGCTGCGCCCACTTCACGAACTCGAGCCGCGCCCAGATCAGCTCGGCACCGGCGGCGCTCAGCGGCCCATCGAATGCCTGCGCCAGCTCGGGCCGGCCCTGCCGTAGCGCGCTGTTCCGTTGCGCCAGCGCCGCGCGGTAGCGGCCGAGCGCCAGCAGATAATGCTTGCTGGCGAGGGACAGCAAACGATCCAGATACTGCCGCCGAATAGCGGCCGGTCCCGAGGCCAGGCCGAGATCCGAAGGCAGAAACGACACGGCCAGCCAGGTTCCTACCGCGTCGGCGAGCCTTTCAATCTCCTCGCCATCCACCGTGATCCGCTTCTTTCGGGCCTGATAGGTAGCGGCCACCACGTGGCCGCTAGAACCATCCAGCTCCGCCTCGACGTGGAATCCAAGGCTGCCGCCGCTCACCTGCTGGTCCGCTGCTCCGCGAAAAGAGCGGAACAATACCGGGTAGTAGACCGCCTCCAGCAGATTGGTCTTGCCCTGGGCGTTGGCGCCGAGCAGGACAACGCCGCGCGGCGGAGCCTCCCGCTCCAGGTCCGCCAGATTCCGATACCCTCGGGCGATCAGGTTCCGTAGCCGCACTACTGAACGAAGATCTGCCGAAACGAGGTGTTCCCGGGATTTCCCTCAGAATCCACCCCGCGGATCTGGACCTGGATCGTGTCGCCCTCGTGGCCCGCGGTGGTGATCGGCAAGCCAAACCGCACCGTATCGCTGGGCGGGCGGGGCACGAATGGCTGAAAGTTCTGGTTGCCGCCGATGACCAAGAAATAGACGGTGTCCACGCCATCCGGATCGATGGTCCGCCCGTTCACGAAGTAGTCCGGCCCGGCCGTGACCGTCGTGTCGGGAGCGTTGGGACGATCGATCACGGTGACCGGTCCAACACCATCGCTCGGAGTGGGAAATGTCAGGCGTTCGCGCTCATCGCAACCCACCGCCAGCACCGCAGCACAGAGGCTCACCAACCAGCTGGTGCGACCCCCAAGGCGACACTTTCTCGGGGGTTTCCCCCTCTTCCGCATCCTCAAAAAATAGTCGCTTTGGGAGGGAAATTGCAGGGCGACTATTTCCCTTTGAAGCCGGGCTTTCGCTTCTCCACGAAGGCTTTGGTGCCCTCGCGCATGTCCTCGGTGGCGGAGAGAAGGCCGAAGTATCCTGCCTCGAGCAACAAAGCCTGATCCAGCGTCATGTCGGAGCCCATGTCCACGGCCTCCAGGCAGGCGCGAATGGCGAGGGGACCGTTCGCCAGAATCGCTCGTAGCAGGGACTCCGCCTCTGCCATAAGCCGATCCGCGGGCACGACCCGGTTGACCAGTCCCATTTGCCTGGCCGCCTCCGCATCGATCATATCACCCGTGAGCAGCAACTCGAGCGCCCGCGCTCGGCCGACGAGCCGGGGTAGCCGGACGGTGCCTCCGTAGCCCGGGGCGATCCCCAGCTTGACCTCGGGCTGGCCAAACTTCGCGTTCTCACTCGCAATCCGGAGATGACAGGCCATCGCCAGCTCACAGCCTCCTCCCAGAGCGAACCCATTCACCGCGGCGATGACCGGCTTTCCGCAGCGCTCCAGGCGGCGAAACACCGCCTGCCCGGCGAGCGCCCGCTTCTGGCCCCCGGTCACACCCTGCTCGGTCAACTCGTTGATGTCCGCGCCGGCCACAAACGCCTTGTTGCCTGTCCCGGTGACGATGACTCCCCGGATGGCCGGATCGGTTTCGATCCGGGTCACCGCGTCGCCCAGCTCGGCGATGACAATGGCATTGAGAGCGTTGAGCTTGTCGGGACGGTTGATGGTGACTCGGGCGATGCCGTCGGTGAGGTCGAATGTGAGAGAGGATGCCATAGTTGGTCGCGAGTCACGAGTGGAGAGTCACAGTCGAGAGTCCTTCGCTCGGACCAAACCTACATTGGTGCCGGCCCTCCGGTATCCCGCTGTCGCGACCCGTGACTCGTCTCGTGACTCGCGACTATCTTCTCCTAAATGCCACCTACAATTCCCGAACCAATCGCGTGGAGTACGGATCGGACGATCCGGATTCTGGACCAGACTCTGCTCCCCGAAGAAGAGCGCTACCTGGAGCTTCGGACGTTGGAGGAGCTGGCCGAGGCGATTCGCTCGCTCCGGGTGCGAGGTGCTCCGCTGATCGGCATCGCAGCGGCGATGGGAGTGGTGATGGCAGCGGGGAGGCCAGCGGGGCGGATGGGCGGCGGGGCAGCGGGGCAGGAAGACTTGTCAGGCGTACGCGAGGCATGCTCACGGCTTGGGGCGACGCGGCCGACCGCGGTCAATCTCCAATGGGCGCTGGATCGTATGGCGCGTCGGGCGGAAGCCGCGGTCCGCCAGGGGCACGGGCTGTATGACGCCTTGCTGGAGGAGGCCAACGCCATCTGGGATGAGGACCGCCGGATGTGCGACCGGATCGGCGAGCTGGGTGCGCCCTTGATCCCACATCGAGCCACGGTGTGCACCGTGTGCAACGCCGGCGCTCTGGCGACCGGTGGCATCGGAACCGCGCTTGCGCCGGTGTACGTACAGCACCGCGCCCGAGGCGAGCCTCACGTGATCGTGCCCGAGACCCGGCCACTGCTCCAGGGCAGCCGACTCACCGCCTGGGAGCTCCAGCGCGCCGGCGTGCCGGTGACCCTCATTGCCGACAGCATGGTGGCCAGCCGTCTTCGCCTAGGCGATGTGCGGGCGGTCTTTGTCGGAGCCGACCGCATTGCCCGAAACGGCGATGTTGCCAACAAGATCGGCACCTATGGGTTGGCCCTTGCTGCCCGGGCCCATCAGATCCCCTTCTACGTGGCGGCGCCCTCCTCGACCGTAGATGTGGCCACGCCCAACGGGGCGGCAATCCCCATCGAAGAGCGCTCACCCGAGGAGATCATGGCCTGGCGGGGTCAGCGCTCCGCCCCGAACGGCGTGGGGGTGTGGAATCCCGCCTTTGATGTGACCCCGGCCGAGCTGATTACGGCGATCATCACGGACCGCGGTGTTGTCGCCCCTAAGGACGTCGCCCGGATCATCGACTAGTGCCATCGATTCTCGCCCTCGATCAAGGGACCACGGGATCAACCTCTCTGGTGATTCATCAGGACGGGCGGGTGCTGGGTCGAGGATACCGGGAATTCACTCAACACTTTCCTCAACCTGGATGGGTGGAGCACGACGCGGACGAGATATTCCGGGTCTCCGTCGACGCCATGCGGGAAGCGCTCTCCGGCTCACAGGAAATACCGGTCGCGCTGGGTATCACGAACCAACGGGAAACAGTGCTACTGTGGGACCGGCGAACCCTCGCGCCGGTTGGGCCAGCCATCGTGTGGCAGGATCGACGGACCACCGAGCGCTGTCAGGAGCTGCGACAGGCGGGGCTCGAAGGCATGCTGCGGGAGCACACCGGCCTAGTGGCGGATCCGTACTTCTCCGCTACCAAGCTGGAGTGGCTGCTGCGGGATCACGGGCTCCGGACGCGCGCTGGTCGGGGAGATCTGGCGGCGGGTACGATCGAGAGCTGGCTGGTGGCGAAGCTCACCGGTGGCCGGATTCACGTGAGCGATCACACCAACGCCTCGCGCACATTGCTCTACGACATTCGGTCGCGGGATTGGGACGCCGAACTACTCG
>DATKJJ010000480.1:0-4908 GCA_035543695.1 Gemmatimonadales bacterium
CCGCGCACCCCATCACAGGCTCGCATGGAGCTGATGATCTCGATCTCGGCGGGCCGCGCGTACGGAAGCTAGTGTGATCTTTCCCCCGGTCCTGCAGATCCCGGATCCCATTCTGAATATCGCGCGCAGCCTGGAGCACGCTGGGTTCGAGGCCTGGTGTGTAGGAGGCAGTCTGCGTGACCGTCTGCTGGGACATCCGCAATCCGATTTCGACATTGCCACGTCGGCCACACCGGACGAGGTGCAGCGACTCTTTCCCCGAACCGTGGCGGTTGGCGTCAAGTATGGAACTGTGGGCGTGCTGGATCCCGATCGGGTACTGCACGAGGTCACCACCTTTCGCCGGGACGTATCCACCGATGGCCGGCACGCCGTGGTCCAGTACGGCGTCTCTCTCGACGACGACCTGGCTCGACGCGACTTCACCATCAATGCCATTGCCTATCACCCGCTTCGGCACGAGTGGAGAGATCCCTTTGCCGGCAAGCAGGACCTGGAAGGCCGATTGATCCGGGCGGTAGGTAATCCAGCACAACGGTTTGCCGAAGATTATCTCCGAATCCTGCGGGCATTTCGATTCAGCGCGCGGTTTGAGTTTGCCATCGATCCCCAGACCTGGAGTGCGGCCCGGGCCGCAGCGTCCGGACTGAAGCAGCTCTCCGCCGAGCGGGTGCGGGATGAGTGGTTCAAGGGCCTGCAGACCGCACGGTCTGTTCGCCGGTTCGCATCATTGTGGCGGGAAGCTGGGGCCGCTTCGGTCTGGATCCCGGAGCTAGAACAGGGTGAGAAGCAAACAAGTCCGGAGCCGCCGGCTTCGGTCCGCGACCCAGTGTTGTTGACCGCATTCCTGACGCAGGCTCCCTCCACCGTGCTTCGGCGGCTCAAGGCATCGAACGCCGAGATCGAGCGGGCCTTGGCAATCGAGAGGGGGCCGGAGCAGCCGCCTGAGTCGTTCCCGACTTCGGTGCGGCGCTGGCTCTCCCAGGTTGGACCTGCAGCACCGGACCTCGCCGCACTATGGATGCTCCGGATGGGCAAGGAGCCGGCCTGGTCTCCCGTGGTCGAGGCAATCCGGGAAAGAGGAGATCCCTTGACCCGCGCCGATCTTGCCGTCAGCGGAAACGATGTTCAGGCGCTGGGGGCCAGCGGGCCGGACGTGGGAAGGGTGCTCTCAGCGCTGCTCGACCAGGTTCTCGAGGAACCCTCTCGCAACCAGCGGGACCAGCTTCTGCACCAGGCCAGAAAGCTGCTCCAGTGAATACCGTAGGCTTCGCGCTCGCCGCCGCTCTGGGCAACGTTGTGGGCGCCCTGGCGGTGGTCGGACACCTGCGGCAGGGACTCCGGTTCATTGACGCCTGCCTGGCCTTTGGTGCCGGGTTCATGCTGGCCGTCACTGTTCTGGGCGTGATGCCCCAGGTCCTGGAGGGGTCCCCTGAATCAGCGCTCTTTGTACTGGCGGGCTACTTCGCGGTGCACCTGGCTCAGCACGTGTTCACGACCCACTTTCATTTTGGAGAGGAGACCCACGACCTGAGCGCGTCGGCCGGCACCTCGGCCCTACTGGGTCTGACTTTGCACACCTTCTTCGATGGTGTGGCCATTGCCAGCGGATTTCTGGTCTCGGACCGGCTAGGGATCCTGCTGTTCCTTGCGGTGCTGCTACACAAGCTGCCGGAAGGCGTGACCATAGCGAGTGTGATGGTCGCCGGGGGGCAGAGCCGCTCCCGGGCAGTTGGGGGCGCAGTGGTCCTCGGGACCGCCACGATACTGGGAGTTCTGTTGACCGAGCAGGTTGCCTCCCTGGCGCGGCACGGGCTCGCTCTTTCCGCCGGAGTCACCCTGTACGTCGCGGCCTCCAACCTGGTACCGGAGTTCCAGGCCAAGCGAGGATGGCTGACTGCCGCGGCCTTCTTCGGGGGAGCGGCCGGATACTTTCTCACGGAGCGGATTCTTGCCGGTATGATTCACCTATGAGCGCGCGGGGGTGGACAGGCCAAGCACGATCTCACATAGTATCTACAGCGCACGTGGCGGCCTGGGGGACTGTATGATCGTGGGCATCCGGTCGGCCGGCGCGTGCGCTTTCCTCCTCCGCGTGTCTTCCTAGATCATTCCGGTGCCTCCAATGCCTCGCAGGCGGACATCAGAGCGGCAAGCATCGCTGTTTACGGGGGGGCGGGAAAGCCGCCCCCTCGCAGCCCGCATGCGTCCGGCCACTCTGGATGAGTTTGTTGGGCAGGAGCATCTGCTGGGGCCGGGCAAACCGCTGCGCGACGCAATCGAGCGTGGGGTGCCCGGCTCGATGATCTTCTGGGGCCCGCCGGGCAGCGGGAAAACCACGCTGGCTCACCTCATTGCCAGCTCCACGGAACGCGTCTTTGTCCCCTTCAGCGCGGTAACCGAAGGGGTGCCCCGCATCCGCGAGATCATCGGTGAGGCGCGCGATCGGCTGGAGAGCGGGGGACCGGAGACCATCCTCTTCATCGATGAGATTCATCGTCTCAACAAGGCCCAGCAGGACAGCCTGCTGCCGCCGGCCGAGGACGGCACCGTCACCTTGATCGGTGCCACCACCGAGAATCCCAGCTTTGAGGTTATCGGCGCACTGCTCTCGCGGACCCGGGTCTTTGTACTCCAGCCGCTGACCCCGGATCACATCGAGCAGCTGATCCATCGGGCTCTCACCGACAGCGAGCGAGGTCTTGGACAAAGCCGCCTCACGGTCGACGACGCAGCGGTGGGCCTGATTGCAGCCGAGGCGGATGGCGACGCCCGCCGGGCGCTGACCGTGCTGGAGGCCGCGGCCGCGCATGTGGGAAGTGGCGGGCACATCACCGGCGAAGTCGCGCGCGAGGCCATGCAGAAACGATTCGCCCGATACGACAAGGCGGGCGAGGAGCACTTCAATCTGCTGTCCGCCTACCACAAGTCCCTAAGGGGCAGCGATCCTCAGGGTGCGCTGTACTGGATGGCCAGAATGATCGAAGGCGGAGAAGACCCCATGACCCTCTTTCGCCGCGCCATCGCCATGGCGGCAGAGGACATCGGCCTGGCCGATCCTAACGCGCTTATGATGGCGGTGGCAGCGCGGGACGCGTTTCACATGCTGGGGCCGCCGGAAGGCTATTTGCCGTTGGCCGAAATGACGATTTACCTGGCCACGGCTCCCAAGTCCAACAGCGCCAAGGTGGCACTGGGTGCGGCACTGGACGCGGCCCGCAGCACGCCCGCAGCGCCGGTGCCGCTTCACATCAGGAATGCTCCTACGCCCCTGATGAAAGAGCTGGGGTACAACCGGGGTTATCAATATGCGCACAACTCCCCGGAGGCATATATCCCCCAGGACTACCTTCCCGATCAGCTGCGGGATGCGCTGTTCTACGTTCCCGGCACGTTCGGGTTCGAGCCGACTCTGGCCGAGCGGATGGAACGGTGGGCCCAGCTCAAGCGCCGGGAGGGTCCGAGCCAGGATCCAGCCGGCTAAAGACCTCGGTGTGACACAGGGCACTGTCCTTGCACCAAACCGCCCGCATCGTCAGCCTGATGGTAAGGCTGTTCCCGCTCCGAGGAGGTCTATATTCGATTGGTATGGATGACTGCCACCCTGGCTGGGCTCGGCTGTTCCGGGCTGGGCGCCAATTTCAAGGAGCCGGAGGTCCGGCTCGACCGCGCCGTGGTGCGTGGCATCGGGCTGGCTGGTGGCAATCTGGACCTGATCGTCAGAGTCCAAAATCCCAACAACTTCACCTTGAATGCCGATAAGCTCGAGGTCGGCATCGACGTTGAAGGATCCCACCTGGGTGATATCACCTACGACGATGATTTCGCAGTCACCCAAAATGGAGAAACCACTCTCACGCTGCCCTTGAGATTTGGCTGGTTCGGCGTGGGAAGTGCTGTCCGAGCGGCGCTCGGATATGGCGACCTGCCCTACAGCATGAAGGGGCAGGCCACGCTGAAGCTGCCGGGCGGCGCGCACACCGTGGTTTCGTTCACCCGCGAGGGCCGGGCGCCGCTCAGTCGCTCCGCCGGTAGCGCCGGCTCCACGTGAAAGGAAAGGTCACTTATTAGATCGCTGATTCCAGTCCGCGATCCGATCGAGCGGGTCGTGTTGGTAGCCGCGCCTCGCAAAGGATCGCCTGATGCGCGCCATGTGGAGGAACATCTCGAGGAACTCACCCGCCTGGTGGATACCGCGGGCGCAGAGGTCGTCGGTCGAATCTCTCAACATATTGTATCCCCCAATCCCGCCACCCTCATTGGCGAGGGGAAAGTCGAAGAGGTGACCGAGCGGGTCGCTTCGGCCGACGCGTCCCTCGTGATCTTCGATGAAGAGCTTTCCCCGGTCCAGGGGGTCAACCTCGAGGGCGAGCTCAAGGTGCGGGTCATGGACCGGGCCGAAGTCATTCTGGACATCTTTTCGACCCGGGCTCGAAGCCACGAGGCCAAGCTTCAGGTCGAGCTGGCCCAGCTGCAGTATCTGCTTCCCCGGTTGACCCGGATGTGGACCCACCTATCTCGAATCCGCGGCGGTATCGGTCTTCGAGGTCCGGGCGAAACCCAGCTGGAGACCGACCGGAGAATCATTCGGCGCAAGATTCAGGGGCTCAAAGGCAAGCTCAAGGATGTCGAGAAGCACCGGGAGAACATCCGTTCTGGTCGCGACCCAATGCTGAGTGTGGCCCTGGTGGGCTACACCAATGCCGGGAAGTCGAGCATTCTCCGCGGGCTCTCAGGCCAGCATGAGATCGTGGTGGAAGACCGGCTCTTTGCCACCCTGGATACCTTGACCCGGGAGGTGGAGCTGGGCGAGAACCAGCGCGCCCGCGTCACCGACACGGTGGGGTTCATTCGCAAGCTGCCGCACCACCTGGTGGCGAGCTTCCGGGCCACTCTGGAAGAGGCCCG
>DATKJJ010000481.1:0-2238 GCA_035543695.1 Gemmatimonadales bacterium
GCGGCTACAAGTCTCTCTCTACCGCCTTCCCGCCCTACCGCCTACCTACACATCTATGGGCAACGCCGCCGGATCAGGAAACGCGTTGATGAACGCCTCAACAACCGCAGGATCGAATTGGGTGCCGGAGCAGGTCCGGAGCTCGGTATAGGCGTCCGCAGGATTTCGCGAGGCACGGTAGGCCCGGTTGGTCGTCATGGCGTCGAACGCGTCCACCACGCCAACGATGCGGGACTCGATAGGGATGAGATCGCCCTTGAGCCCGTCGGGGAATCCATTCCCATCCATCCGCTCGTGGTGCGATCGCACGATCCGCAGTACCACACCCTTTTCCCGCGCCAGCGGCGCCAGGATCTTCTCGCCGAGGAGCGTATGCTCGGTGATGTGCTGGAATTCGTCGGGAGTGAGCGGACCGGGTTTGTTGAGCACCGCTTCGCGGGTGCCGATTTTCCCGATGTCGTGCAGCTCCGCCCCCAGGCGAATGTGCTCCAGCATTTCTCCCGTGTAGCCGAGGCGCAGCGCGGTCTTCACGGCATAGCGGCTGACCCGGCGAGAATGGCCCTGAGTGTAGGCATCCTTCGCTTCCAGCGCGTGGGCCAGTGTTTGTACCGCCTCGAGGAACAACTCGCTGATCCGAGTGGCCTGACTCCGAACCCGCCGCTCGAGATTTTTCTGGTAGAACCGCCGCTGCAGCAGCAGCTCGCGCTTCTCCAGAGCCTTGAGAACCCGGGCCCGGACCTCCTCCAGCATCGCGGGTTTCTGGAGATAATCGAGCGCCCCTTTCTCCAGACATGACACCGCGGTCTTCACCTCGGCGACGCCGGAGAGCATGATGACCGCAGTATCGGGATAGCGCGCGAGGACTCCCTCCAGCAGCCCCAGCCCGTCCATCCCGGGCATGTTGATGTCGGAGATGACCAGCGGGACCTCACCTTCACTTTCGAGCAGGGCCAGAGCTTCCTCACCGCTCCCCGCTTCGAGGCAGGTGAAGCCGAGGCTCTGAATCATGCGCACCATGGTGCTGCGCACCTTGAGGTCGTCGTCGGCCACAAGCGCGCGAGGTGCCAGCACCCTGGGCTCGGGGGGCGTGACCCGCAACTGCCCCCTTAGCCCTCTAGCGGGCGATCGATCCACCGGTTTCTCCGTCACCTTGCCGCGCTTTGTTCAGGGCCATTAGGTTCCCGCCACCCTTTCTCCTGAGCAATGACCAGGATCCGCTCGAACGATCTGGATCGCGGTTTCTCCACCCGCGCAGTGCACGCCGGCCAGCAGGAAGATCCGCTGGCCGGGGCCGTGATGACACCAATCTACCAGACCAGTACCTATGTCCAAGAGGGTCTGGGACGCCACAAGGGCTATGAGTACGCTCGCACCCAGAACCCCACCCGTGAGGCGCTGGAGCGCAATGTCGCGAGCCTTGAGGGCGGGCAATACGGCTTCGCGTTCGGCTCCGGTCTCGCCGCGACCGACACGGTGCTCAAGCTGCTTTCCGCCGGTGACCACGTCGTCTGCGGCGAGAACGTCTACGGCGGAACCCACCGGCTGATGGAACGGGTCTACGCCCGGTTGGGACTCACGTTCACGTTCGTGGATTCGCGCGATATCCGGAATATCGAGCGGGCCGTAACGCCCGCGACCCGGATGATCTACTGCGAGACGCCCACCAATCCGATGATGCACATCACGGATCTCGCCGCGGTGGGCGATCTCACGCAGGCGCGCGGGCTGCTGCTCACCGTCGACAATACGTTCGCGACACCATTCTTCCAGCGGCCGCTCTCATCGGGGGCGGACATCGTCATTCATTCGACGACCAAGTATTTGAACGGCCACAGCGACATGGTGGGCGGCGTCGTCATCACGTCTCGCGACGACCTCGCCGAACGAATCGGCTTTCTCCAGAACGGAGCTGGCGCTGTTCCCGGCCCCATGGACTGCTGGCTCGCGCTGCGCGGCATCAAGACGCTGCCGCTTCGCATGCGCCGGCACGACGAAAACGGGCGCCGGATAGCCCAATGGCTTAGCCAACATCGTGCCATCACGAAGATCTACTACCCAGGGCTGCCGTCTCATCCCCAGCACGACCTGGCCTGCCGCCAGATGAGCGGCTTCGGCGGCATGATCTCGATCGACCTGGGCGACCCCGAGAAGGCCCGGCGCGTGGCCGAGCGCACGAAAATCTTCGCGCTCGCCGAGTCCCTGGGCGGAGTCGAAAGCCTGATCGGCCATCCCGCGTCA
>DATKJJ010000482.1:0-4562 GCA_035543695.1 Gemmatimonadales bacterium
GTATGAAGTCGTTGCCGTGGCCAATGGCCGTGCCGCGCTAGATGCGGCCCGCGGCGCCGATACCAGGTTTGACCTGATCGTTACCAACAACTACATGCCGGGTCTCACCGGACCCGAGCTGGTGGCGCGAGTCCGGCAGGATTTTCCCCAGCTGCCGATCCTCCACATCGATGATCTGGTCCGGCGGGAGCGGTTGGGGCATTTGCCCTCCGACATTCCGACCATCTACAAGCCTTTCAGCATCGCCACCCTGACCGGCGCCGTCCGAAAGCTGCTCGCCCGCGACTAGACCGGGCTCAGGGAATCTGCCAGAGGGGCGGCAGCGCACCGCTTTTTCTGCCCGGCTTCTTTCACCTATCTCGTTGCCCATCATAGCAGTAACGATTGGCCTGGGACCTGCTTGGGAGGCTTCAACCTATCGGCGTGACCCAACCTGACCGAGGAAACTGCCTTGCCCAAGCTGCGGCTGAAAATGGACACGGTCCGAAGCAAGATTCTGGTTTTTGCGCTGACCGTGGCCCTCATCCCGTCCGGGCTCACCGCATGGATTTCCTACAGCCAGAACAGCCGCGCCCTGGAAGCAAAGATCAAGCAGGAGCTGCTCAGCTCCAGCGGCCAGGCTGGCCGCGAGATGGACGTGTGGCTGAAAGAGCGCCTGTACGACCTCCGGGTGTTCGCCAGCTCCTACGAGGTCTCGGAAAAACTGTCCCGCGGCCGGACCGGCAACTCGCAGGAACGCCTGAACGACTATCTCACCTCGGTCCGGGACCGATTCAACGAGTACGAAGATCTCGTGGTGTTCGACCCCCAGGGTCGGCCGATTGCTGCTACCAGTGCCCAGGGTAAGGCCATCCGGCTTCCGCCCGACTGGGCCAAGGAGCTGAGCACCAACAACGCGCTGGTGGGCCAGGCCAGCTGGGACGAGTCCCTGACCAAAGGCGTGCTGGTGGTGGCGGTGCCCGTCGAGCGCGGGGAGGGCCAGATGCTCGGAGCGCTGGCGGCCCGGCTGAGCCTCCGCGGAGCCCAGAAGGGATTACGCGCCTTCGCTCCCCGGGGCGGCCAGGCGTTTCTGATCACCCTCAACGGCGACATGCTGGTCGGGACTGCCGAGAGCTCCGCCGAATTCATGAAGTCCCGGCTCAAGCCGCGCACGCTGGACCGGCTCAAGTCACGCGAGGGCCTGGTGATCGGCTACGAGGGCATGTCGGGCGCGGAGATGGTGGGCAGCCTCAAGCGAATTCCCCGGGCCAAGTGGGCCGTCATCGCTGAGATACCAGCCGATGCCGCCTTTCAGCAGATCCGGCGGTTCCGCGATGTCAGCCTGCTCATGGTGTGTGGCCTGCTGCTCTCGGTTGGGTTCATGGCGTACCGGCTTGGAATCCGGATCGTCCGGCCGCTCGAGCGGCTGATCCAGGGCGCGGTTGAGGTGGCCGAGGGCGACTTGGCGGTGGACCTGCCTGCCGCCACTGGCGAAGTCGGCGAGTTGACCGATGTGTTCAACCACATGGTCGCCCGTCTGCGGCAGAGCCGCCAAGAGCTCGACTCGATGAACGACAGGCTCCGCAAGCAGAACGAAGATCTGGAACGGCTCTCAACCTCGGATTCGCTCACCGGCCTGTACAATCGCCGTTATCTCACCCAGCGCCTTTCCGAGGAGCTGCTGCGGTCCTATCGCCATAAAGGCGCCTTCAGCATCCTCATGGCGGATGTCGACGAGTTCAAGAAGTACAACGATGCCTTCGGCCACCCGGCCGGAGACGAAGTCCTCAAGAAGGTGGCGAGCATTCTGCTGAACTCCACCCGGTCCGAGGATTGTACGGCGCGCTACGGCGGGGAGGAATTTGCCGTGCTGCTGACCGGGACCGCCGGGGAAGTGGCGAACGAGGTGGCCGAGCGGATCCGGGCCCGGGTCGAGTCCAACGAGTTTGCCGGGCGCAAGATCACCCTGAGCATCGGAATAGCTGAATTCCCCAACCATGGGGACACCGCGGAGGAAGTGATCGCGAACGCGGATGAGGCTCTCTACGCCGCCAAGCGCGCCGGGCGGAATCGGGTCGTGCGGGCCGGCACGAAGCCGGCCAATGTGAAGGGAAAGGCGTAGCTAACGGCGGACGATCAGCTTCCGGAAGATCCAACCCCCCCGCCCCATGTCATCGCTGATCCGAACCCAGTCCTCCAGATAGGAATAGCCGGTCAAGCTGTCCCCACCTTCCACCGCAAATGCCACTGGGGCCGTGGTGCCCGGTGCTTCCCGCACATTTCCTGAGCCGATAGCCTTGAGTGGGACCGGAACCGCGAATGGCTTCTCACCCGGCCGGTCAGCTGTACGATCCCGAGCCGACAGGCGTCCGGTACCGGCTGCAGCCAGGGACTTGGCCTGGGTCGCCAGATACAAGGCGCCGCCGTAGTTCTCCTGGCTGAACTCGGTGGAGGCCTCCCGCAGGAGCCGGGCGGCCTGGGTGGCTTCCGGCGCGGTCTGCTGGGCCGCCCGGGCTTTCAACGGTTGCAGGGCGACCTCGGCCTCCGCCATGCCCGACGCCGCCTCCGCTCTGCTGGCCAAGGTCTGGAGCTTGGCCATGGCGCGAACTACCTCCTCCCGGGCCTCGTCCAGCTGTCCCTGCAGCTCTTCGACTTGGGCCGTTTTCTCCAGCAGGGCGAGCTCGAGCCGGGAGATGCGCCGGTCCTGCTCGGCCTTGACCGCCGCCTGAACCCGCACGTCACGGCGCGACGCTGTGGCCGGTGCCGGGACGGTCTCAGCCGGTTTGCCGGCGCAGCCGAACAGGGGCAGCCCCAGGATCAGGACCAGGACGCCGGTTGACGCAAGATGCCCGTTAACCCGTCTGTCTGACATTGGCCTGACTCCCTAAAGCGTGATTTCAGCGGCTAGTACGACCTGAGAGGGCAGTCAGAGCAATGGACGTGCCGAGGCAGCGGGGCAGAGGGGGCAGGAAAGGGAGAAGGTGAAGCGGGGAGCGGACGAACAATCTCGAATGCGAACGGCGGGAGTTGAACCGGTGTCAGGATGTTCGGGCTGGGGTGTCTTGAAAAAATTGCAGATCAGCCAGCGAGAAATATCGGGAGCCTATTGATTCACGACACTCTACCCATCTCACGGCGGCCTCCTACTTCCCCGTGACCAGCTGCTCGAAGCGCGGATTGCCGCGAAGCGGCGTGAAGGTGGGGTCGATCTTGAGCCAGCCGGGCGACAAGTAGTAGGGGATCTTCAGGAGCGGCTCGAGTCGGTCGAGTGCCTGCTCGGGCTCGCCCACCAGCAGGTAGATGCGGACGAGCTGGTGCTGGTTGTAGGCACCGCTGAACGCGTCCTTCGTGATCGGCAGGAGCGCTAAGCCACGCTCACCCTCTTGGATCGCCTCGGCCGTGCGGCCCAGGTAAGCGAGCGCGACGCCATGGAGCGCGTGGAGCTGGGCGTCCTGGGGCGTGGCACGCAACTGTTCCGCATAGTCGAGCCGGGCCGAGTCGGCATAGACGCGGGCCCGAGCGGAGTCACCCCGCAATGCGTAGGTCTCGGCGAGGGCCAAGCCCCAAGCGCCCCGGCTATCGTCGAAGGCGGTCGGTGTGAGTCGTAGAAGCAACCGTTGCTGCCCCTCGTCGAGCACCCAGTAGAGGTCCCAGAAGGTGGCCAGGCCGGCCACCAGGTTGGTCGGCTCGACCTCCTTGGGCACGCGGCGGAGCACGGCCCGGGCCCCGGCCAGGTCGCCTTGCGCCAGGTACACCATGGCCTTGCCCTGGTAGCGTCCGGCGTCAGTCGGCGCGAGCGCGATGGCGCGCTCGAAAGCCTGGAGAGCCTCGGGGTAGCGTCGGAGCCAGAGGAGGGTGCGGGCGAGGCGCCGGGCGGGGTTCTGCCCGCGCGGGTCAAGGCCAACCGCCTCGCGCAAGTGCCCGAGCCCGTCCTCCCAACGACCGAGAGAGATCTCGGTCACGGCGGTACCTGAGAGCAGCTCGGCATGACGGGGCTCCAGACGCTGCCCCCGCGCACACTCGGCGAGCGCCCGCGCGTAGTCCAGCACTACGGAGCCGTAATAGTCGCATAGAGCGAGATAGCTCTCCGGCCGACCTGGTGCCAGCGCGAGCGCCCGTTCGGCCGCCAGTCGGGCCGCGGCACCGGTGGCGGGGGTGGGGCTGCTGTTGGCGTAGAGGATCGACTGCGCGCGCGAGAGCTGGGCCCAGGCCAGGGCGAAGGCCGAATCGAGGGCGACCGCCTGCTCGTAGAACGCCACCGCACGGCGGAGCCGCAGGGGGTTGCCCGTGGCCACCCGGCCGGCCACGTCGGCCTGCACCCGGAATACGTCGGTGAGTGCGGCGTCGAACGGCTCCTGCCACTTGGTCGAGGCGGTGCGCACTTGGACCAGCTCGGGGCTCACCTCCACCCGGCTCTGCCCACCCTGGCCGCTCTTCTGCCAGCGCACCTTGCCCACGAGGAGGTAGTCGACGCCGAGTTCCCGCCCGATCTGCTCCGGACGCTTGCTCGTCCCCTTATACTCGCTCGAGCTGCTGGAAGCCGTGACCTGGAGGCCGGGCAGGGCGGCGAGCTTGCCACGGAT
>DATKJJ010000483.1:0-4974 GCA_035543695.1 Gemmatimonadales bacterium
GCGCCGGGATTCCTCCAGATCGGTCTGCGCACTCGCGCGGGCCGGGAGAATGACAGTTATCATGGCGAGTGCGCAGAGCGGGGCAGCGGGACAGCGGGGCAGCAGGGCAGCGACAACACACCGAAAGCTCAGAAGCAGGCCGAGCAAACCTCCTCGCGGCCCCGCGGCCTGGCTGCCCCGCCTATACATGTCTCAAATGCCGCCCCACGCTCACCAGACTCCCGGCCAGGCCGAGAAGCACCCCGAAGATGACGATGACGACCATGTGCTGCGGCTCGAAGAAGAGCAGACCGGCGAAGGTCCCTCCGCTCTTGTCTCGAAAGAGGAGATAGCCGGCATAGCACAGAACCAGCGAGAGGAACCCGCCCAGCAGGCCCTTTAGCGCGCCCTCCAGCAGGAACGGGCCCCGGATGAACCAGTTGGTCGCTCCCACCAGCCGCATGATGGAGATCTCTCTCGCTCGTTGGAGAATGGTGAGCCGGATGGTGACGCCGATGATCACCACCGCCACCGCGGCAAACGCGAGACCAATTACCAGACCAACCAGACCGGTGATGTTGCGCAGGTAGTCGAGCTTCTGCACCCACTCCCGGCCGTAGCGGACATCGTCGATGAAGCCGAACCCCCTGAGCCGCTGGGCCACCTGCTCGACTGTCGCGGCGTCGCGAAACCCATCCTTGAGCCGGACCTCGATGGACGCGGGGAGCGGGTTGACCTGGAGATCGCGATAGGCATCGCGAAACTCCACCAGCTCATTGCGGGCCCGCTGCAGCGCCTCCTCCTCGCTGACGTAGCTCACGTCTTTCACCTCGGGGAAGGCCGAGATGTCCTGGGTCGCGACGGCGATGGCCTCGGAGGGCGTTCCCCGGAGGACGAACCCGACGATCTCCACCCGCTCCTCCAGGCCTCGCAGTGCCTGGCGCAGATTCAGTGCGACCAGGCCGAAAAGACCGACAGTAAAGAGCGAGAAGGCGATGGTGGTCACGGAGAGGGCAGAGAGGAGCGGGGCCCGGCCAAACGACAGGAGCGCCTCGCGGGTGAGGAGCTTCACTTGGCCTCCGCCTGGGCCTCGTCCACCTGGCTGTCGTACACCACGCTCCCCTCCCGCATCTCGATGATGCGATAGGAGGTTTGCCGGACCAGATCGAGGTCGTGCGTGGCCATGACCACCACGGTTCCACCCGCGTTGATGTCGCGCAGCAGCTGAAACACCCCCCGGGTGGCCCGCTCGTCCAGATTGCCGGTAGGCTCGTCGGCCAGAAGAATGGCGGGGTCGTTGACCAGCGCGCGGGCGATGGCAACTCTTTGCTGCTCGCCCCCCGACAGCTCGCGTGGGTAGGCCCGGCTCTTGGCCGAGAGCCCGACCTGGGTGAGCACTCGCATGACCCGGGCTGCGATGGTGTCGGTTCTGGCGCCGGTCACTTCCAATGCAAAAGCGATGTTCTCGGCGGCGGTCCGGTCTTCCAGCAGGCGAAAATCCTGGAACACCACGCCCAGCCGGCGGCGTAGGCGAGGGACCTCGTCAGCCTTGAGGGCGATGACGTTGTACCCGGACACCCGGACCTCTCCCGCGCTGGGTTTCTGCTCGGCAAACAGGAGCTTCATGATGGTGGATTTGCCGGCGCCGGAATGCCCGGTGAGAAATACGAACTCGCCCTTGGAGACGTGAAAGGTCACGTCTTTCAGGGCCAGTGCACCGTTAGGATACGCTTTGTATACGTTGGCGAAACGGATCACGGCAGGAAAATAACGGTTTACTCCTCACTTCTCACTTCTCAGCCCCTGCTCCAGATCGGCGATGATATCCTCCGCGTCCTCCAGCCCGCAGCTCAACCGCAGGAACCCGTCGGGAATCCCGATCTTCGCCCGGCCCTCGGCCCCGATACTCTTGTGCGACGTGAGCCGCGGTTCGGAGACCAGCGTCTCGACTCCCGCCAGACTGGGAGCGTGGGCGATCATCTTGAGCCGCTTGAGGAGCCGCTCCGCCGCCCGAACCCCGCCCTTGAGCTCGAGCCCCACCATGCCGCCAAATCCATGCAGCACCTTCTTGGCGTACGCGTGATCGGGGTGAGATGGCAGCCCGGGGTAGTGCACCCGCGAGATCCCCTCCCGGGTCTCGGCCCAACTGGCCACGGCGAGACCGTTCGCGTTGTGCCGTTCCATTCGGACGCCGAGCGTGCGCATTCCGCGGTCGATGAGCCAGGCGGCGTGGGGATCGATCGCCTGACCCCAGAGGCGCATCAGGCGGCTCACCTCCTCCACCAGTGAGGTGGAGCCCGCCACGGCCCCGGCAATCACGTCGCTGTGCCCGTTGAGGTACTTGGTTGCACTGGTGATGACCACGTCGGCGCCGTGCTCGATCGCCTGAAAATTGAAGGGACTGGCAAAGGTGGCGTCCACCAGAAGGGCCAGTCCCTCTTCCTCCGCCGCGTATGCGATGGGCCCCAGATCGATCACCCGCATCAGCGGATTGGTGGGCGACTCGACGAAGATCGCGCGGGTGGCCTTCCGCACTGCCTTGCGCCAGTGCCGCGGCTGCTCGGGATTCACGTAGGTGACCTCGATCCCGAATCGCGCCAGCTCCTGATCGAACAGGTGCTGGGTGCCTCCATAGATCCAGCTGCTGGAGATCAGGTGATCGCCGGGACGCAACACCGCCAGGTGAGCCAGCGCGGTGGCACCCATGCCGCTGGCCACGAAAATGGCATCCTCGGTGCCCTCGAGCAGGGCGTACTTCTTGGCCAGGGCGAGCTGGTTGGGATTGTTACCGTAGCGGCTGTAGAGCACCTCCTCGTCGCTGCCGACGGGATTGGTGAAGGTGCTGCTCTGCTGAATGGCGGGGGCCACCGGCGACCAGTCCGGCCGCCGCTGCGGAATGCCATGAATGGCGGTGGTGGAAAACCCCTGCCGCCGGCTCATGCCGTGGGAAGAGGGTGATATACCTCGCCGACCAGCAGCACCAGCCGGTGGGCGGCAAGGCTGCGAAGAGCGTCGCGGCTCCGGCTTTCCAGCCAACCCAGGGCCCGAGCCAGATCGGCCACCCCGAGCGGGCCGCGATCGCAGATGCAGGCAAAGGCCTCGCGCTCGTCTGAGGGAACCCAGCCCAGCAGGCGCGGCTCTCCCTTGTCGGCCGGCACTGCTGCCACCGCCAAACGATGATGCGTGAGCACGTGGTCTATTGCCTCGTGCTGATCTTCACGGAGGCCTTGCAGCACGAAGAAACAGACGTCTCTTCCGGCCAACAGCAGCTTGGCCACGACCTCATCGGCGCAGCTCAAGTCCACCAGCTCGATCTCGGAAAAATCGAGCAGTGCGGTGAGACAGCGGCTCCGGGCCAGGGTCTCCTCGATTCTGGTTCGGACGGCCGCACCAGTGGGACGGGTAACCAGGTTGCGGTACGGAGCGGCAACGGACTCGCGGAGCAGGTGCCCGATCCTGATGGTCTGGATCACGAGCGCTCCGCCTGCTGGGCTGGAATGATGATCTGCACCTGGGAACCAGGAAAATAGGGAAGGCGCTCGGTCAAAGGGGCGTCTTCGTCCCAGGGGGGAACAATGGAGAGACGGGCGGTGCCGCTGCGGATGGAGATCTTTCCCTCCCATTGATCCAGGAAGCGCTTGATGAACGCCAGCCCTTGGCCCCGGCCTGGATCGCGAAACCGGCTGACACCCTGGATGAGGGCTGCTTCCAGCGCCGCGCCGTCTCCCCAGCGCTCGCCGAACCGTTTGGCATGAGTGCTTTCGAGTGAGCGGCGGAAGCCGACCCCGGAATCGCTGACGGCGATGACAACCACTCTGCGGCCGAGACGGCGACGGAAGGTATATGCCTGCACGGCCACCCAGCCACTGGTGCCGGCGTGCTCCACAATATTCTGGCAGGCTTCGGAAAGCGCCATACTGAAGCGGAGCGTCGCTTTCATCTCCAGCCCCAACTCACCATGCAGGATCCGGGATGCTCCCTCTGAGATCTTGTCGACGACGCTGTGCACGTCCTCCGAAGCCCGCACCGGCGTGACGTCGAGCAGCACGTCCGAGGGGCCGGTGGTGGTGGCCCGGGGAACCTTGCCGTGCAGCTCGAACAGTTCGGCCGCCTGCTGGAAGAAGCCGGCCCTGGCCCAGTAGCGCTTGACCTCATCGCTGGTGGGGACGGTCAGGAGTGGTTTTTCCCGGCGGGCCTCGGCCAGCGCCTGCCCAGCAGTGAGGAGGCCGATCAGCGCATAGGGTGATGCCCACTGGGTGCCCCGGGCATCGAACAACAGCTTTGGCTCCGGCGGCCACTCGCCGAAACCTTCGGCAAAGCTGTCGAAGCTGCGATCGTCGAAGTGCGCCGGGACCTCGACCACCTGGGTCACAGCGACACCAGCTCGCCCCGCAGGTATCGGGAGAGGCCGCTTGCCCCTCGAAAGGCGGCGTTCCGGGCCGCCAGATTTGCGGCGTGCCGTAACGCCGGCTCCACTGAATCTCCGGCCAGAAGGCGGGCGAACACGGCGGCTCCGAACACGTCGCCGCAGCCGGTGGGGTCGAGCACGTCGACCTGCGGGGCGGGGATCAGAGCGGAACGGACGGTCGGTGGGTCGGATGGTCGGGCGGTCGGGCGGTCGGACGGTCGGACCGCCTGCCCGCCGGCCAGCCCGTCGAAGCCCGGCGCCGCGACGTACGCCGCCCCCCGTGGCCCCAGGGTGACGGTGAGCAGAGACACCCCAACTCCCATGGCCTCGGCTGCCAGAATCAGGGGATCCGGCGTGAGCTGGTGCATCTCATCCTCGTTGAGCTGGACGAAATCAAAACAGCCGAACCAGCTGGGCGCGTCGGGCAGTGGACGCAGCACCCGGATCCCGTCCTGCTGCATACCCAGAAACAGGCTGTGAAGGTCGGCATAGATGGGCCCCCGGAAACCGTGCCGGAGAGCCTGGGCTGTGCCCAGACAGAGCTCGAATCCGGAGATGAAATTCACATACACGGCGTCCAGGTCTTT
>DATKJJ010000484.1:0-2739 GCA_035543695.1 Gemmatimonadales bacterium
CTCCCCGAGGTGGGCATTGCCGGCCAGCGCAAGCTCAAGTCGGCGCGGGTCCTCACGGTTGGTGCCGGGGGGCTAGGCTCGCCGCTGTCGCTCTATCTGGCGGCCGCGGGAGTGGGGACGATCGGGATCGTGGATTTTGACGTGGTCGACCTGACGAATTTGCAGCGGCAGATCGTCCACGGCACGTCCACGCTGGGTCAACCCAAGCTGGAGTCGGCCGAGGCTCGGCTGGGCGATGTGAATCCCAATGTGCGGATCGAGAAGCACGAGACGCGGCTGACGTCCCAGAACGCACTGGAGATCCTGGGGGAGTATGACATCATCGTGGATGGGACGGACAACTTCCCCACCCGGTATCTCGTCAACGATGCATGCGTGCTGCTCGGAAAGCCGAACGTCTACGGCAGCATCTTCCGCTTCGAGGGCCAGGCGTCGGTCTTCGATTCCCGTCAGGGTCCTTGCTACCGGTGTCTGTACTCCGAGCCGCCTCCTCCGGGATTGGTCCCGAGCTGCGCTGAGGGAGGAGTACTGGGGGTCCTGCCTGGCATCATCGGGAGCATTCAGGCGCTGGAGACGATCAAGTGGATCATCGGCGCCGGCGACTCGCTCGTCGGGAGACTTCTGCTGTTCGACGCTCTGAAGCTCCGCTTCCGCGAGCTCCAATTACGCAAGGATCCCTCCTGCCCGATCTGCGGAGAGCAGCCGACCATTCGGGAGTTGATCGACTATGAGGCGTTCTGCGGAATCGGTGCGGAACCCGCCTATGACGGACCTGAAGTCACTGCTGAAGAGCTCTCCCGGGAAATGCAGCAGAAAGGGCCGGAGCTGGTGCTGATCGATGTGCGGGAGCCGCATGAGTGGGAAATCGCCCACATCGAGGGCGCGCGCCTGATCCCGCTCGGCCAGCTCCCGGAGCGCCTCGGTGAGCTCGACGGTCACGCCGAGATCGTGACCCACTGCCATCACGGAGTTCGTTCCATGAAAGCGCTCCAGCTGCTCAAAGGCGCCGGCTTCAGCCGGGTTCGCAGCCTCGCGGGAGGAATCGATGCGTGGGCGGATCGGATTGAAGTAGGGATGCCGCGGTATTAGGTTTTCGCGCTCGCCGAAGTGGTGGAACTGGTAGACGCGCTGCGTTCAGGGCGCAGTGGGCGCAAGCCCGTGCGGGTTCGAGTCCCGCCTTCGGCATGAGGAACCTGAAAAGACGGGAAGGACGGGAGAGACGGCCTTACTTCCCGACCTTCCCGTCTTTCCCTTCCTTCCCACCTTGGCTTATCCTTTGCTTAGGATACCCCTCGTGAGCCGCGAACTTACCCCACCCGCCGAGCGGAAGAAGTCAGTCGCCCGGAATCCGAAGGCGACCCACGACTACCATATTCTCGAGACCTGGGAGACGGGCATTGTGCTGACCGGGACCGAGGTCAAGTCGCTGCGGAACGGCAAGGCCTCTATTCGGGAGGCCTACGCCCGAGTGAGAAATGGGGAGGTCTTCCTGGATGGGATGAACATCACGCCCTACGAACAGGGGAATCGCTACAATCATGATCCGGTGCGAACCCGTAAGCTGCTCCTGCATCGCCGGGAGATTGAGAAGTTGATTGGGGCAGTCGAGCAACGCGGGCTCACCCTAGTCCCGCTCGAGCTCTACTTCAAGAACGGACGCGCCAAGGTGGCGCTGGCCCTGGGCAAGGGCAAGAAACAGCACGACAAGCGTGAAGCGATCAAGCGCAAGATCCAGGAGCGCGAAGTCGCTCGCGCCGTTTCAATTCGGGGACGCCGGTGATCCTGGTACTGGCCCTGCTCGCGACGCTGGCCGGCACGGATACTGTGCCCGGGGTCGTGGTCGTTGCCGGAAGCAAAGGCGAGGCGCGGATTCCGGTGCGGGCCGACGAGAACGGCGGTCCGGTATTGCCGGCGGCGGCTCTCATGTCGGCCCTGGATGGCTCGGCCAAAGTCGTCGAGGGTTGGGCCGAGGTTGCTGTGGGCTCCCAGAACTTTCGTTTCCTGGTAGGGACGCCGCTCTGCTTCTGCGGCAACCGTCTCCGGCCGCTTGCGGGTGGGGCGTCGGTCACGCGGGATACGCTGTATCTACCTTTGCAGTTCATTGCGGAGATCCTGCCGGCGTCGCAGGGAAGCCGCTTTCGGTACGACGGCGCCCGCGCCCGCCTCAGCGTGGGGGGCGCACCGGACCGGCCGCCGGTGGCGCGGGGAGCTTCCCCTGCGGAGTCCAGACTTCCCAACGGACTCCGCCCCGGGCATTTGGTCACCCTCGACCCCGGCCATGGAGGAGTGGACCCAGGGAACCCTGGGGTCTTCTTTCCCCGGGGCACCAAGGAGAAGGACGTCACCCTCCAGGTGGGACTGCTCTTGCGCAACGAGTTGAAACGCCGGGGCGTGGCTGTGAACATGACCCGAACGGCTGATACCCTGATTGCTCTGGGAGACCGGGGCAGCTACTGCACCGAGTCATGCGATCTCTTCGTCAGCCTGCACGTTAATTCGCTGGCCCGGCGTCACGGCTACACCGACATTCGCGGCTTCGAGACGTACTTCCTGGCCGAGGCGAGGACGGAAGACGCGGCTCGGGTGGCGCAGATGGAAAACGAAGCTGTACGCTTTGAGACCAATGCCCCGTCGGGTGAAGCCGGAATGGGCCTGGATTTCATATTGAAAGATCTCCAGCTCAACGAGCATCTTCGCGAATCAGCGCGTGCTGCCGAACTGGTCCAGCGCCAGTTGAAG
>DATKJJ010000485.1:0-3700 GCA_035543695.1 Gemmatimonadales bacterium
GCGGCGTCCTCCGCCGCACTCCGGGCCCGATGCAGCGACTGGTACAGCTCAGCCAGTCCCGCGGTGGTGGGCTGAGTCAATCGGAGATCGACCTCGGTCCGGCTAGGAATGAATCCGGGATTCACGAGCTCATCGGCCAGGATGCCGCTCAGCAGGACATAACCATCGGAGAAGTCGTTGGAGTTACTCGGGTCGGTGTTCCCCGGGATTCCCACCGGCTGGAAATCACCATCCTTAGCCAGGGTGAAAATGCTGACGGCACCCAGTCGCTTGGTGGCAGCCCCGGTCGGGGTGTCCAGATCTTCGGACCCCACGATGTTGGGCGGGTCGGTATCGAGGAGCCCGCACGCGGCCACTCCGCTGAGGAGGAGCGGGGCCGCCAAGGCAAACAACCGGGCGCTCAACTTTACAGGATACATTGCTGTGGTCTCCCGGTCAGAAGCCAAGGTTCACTCGCGCGACCCAGTAGCGGACCTGAGGCTGCGAGAAAAAGTCGGTGGCGGCGAAGTTGCTGGAGCCTTCCCGTCCTTGCCCGAAGCCGTTCACCTCGGGGTCGATTCCGCTGTAGTCATCAATGGTCAGAAGATTGCGGCCACTGAGCGTCAGACTGAGGCGGGAGGTCCGGAGCGCCCGGGCGATGTTGTCGGGTGCATTGAAGGTGAGTGACAGCTCGCGCAGCTTGATGAACCATGCCGGCTCGAAGAAACCCCACTCGGTGAAGCCGTTCGGATCTCCGTAGGTATACGCCGCAGCGGCGGCCTGATCTTTCAGGGGAGCGGTGGGGTCGACCAGTGCACGACAGTAGATGACGCCGCCGCCGCAGCGGAAGGAGTCGGTCCCGTTCTCAATCCAGTGCCCGCCGCGATAATCGAAGAGCGCTCCCACGTTGAACAGATTGCGGAAGAAAGACAGTGCGGTCCGGAGGCCGAATTCACGAGTAGGGACGGCCGAACCCCGGTACACTGCCGTGTCGCCGACCTGATATTCACCCGGCTCGATGACGCCATTGCCGTTGGCGTCGCCGAACGAGAGAATGGGCCGGTCCCATATGCCACCCAGCGGGTAACCCTCCACATGCCGCTGGATGAAGCCGAGGGTGATCGGGGCCACTCCTTCGCCCAAATCATCGAGATTGTTTTTGTAGAGGGAGCCGCTGAATGTCAGATCCCAGGCAAAATTGGGCTGGTCGATGATCCGGGTATCCACCCGTAACTCGACGCCCTGATTCGACACCTGACCGAGATTGAAGAACTGGGTGCTGGTGGTTCCCAGCGAGGGCACGATTTCACGCTTGATCAGGGCATCGCTGGTTTGCTTGTAGAAGTAAGTTGCTTCCAGGGTAACTCGGTCGGAGAATAGTCCTGCATCGAAGCCGGCTTCGATCTCTTGCGACAGCTCCGGCTTCAAATCGGCATTCCCCAGGTTGGCTATGGTAACGCCGCTGCCCGACACCGCGTCCTTCCGCACGGCGGACTGACCATAAAAGCGAAGGGCGTCGATGGTTCCGGGCTGCTGGGTGGACTGGCCGTACGCGGCTCGTAACCGCAGGGTGTTGAGCCATCCCCCAGCCTGCTGTTCGCGGGCCACCCAGGAGGCGCTGAGCTTCGGCAGGGGTCTGGTATCAAAGTTCTTGCCGAAGGCGCTGTTATCATCCAACCGCATGCCGGCGGTGAGGAAAAGCCGGTTCCGGAAGCTCATCTGCTGATCGATAAAGCCGCCGGCTGATCTGCTCTCCACGTAGTCGTCGGAGGCATCGGTGGTTGCTGCACCGAAGATCGATTCAGTGCCCCGCGCTAGCCCCTGTCCCTGGGAAAAATTGCTGGTGTTGAGGTTCCGGAAATATTGGCCACCAATCGCGGTTCTTCCGCTCCAGGCCGATGTCACCTTATAGCTGGCCGCGGTAAACAGATCGACCGACAGCTGCGACGCCAGCCCTCGGGTAATGTTGAGCTGACCCTCGTTCTCGGTCGGGTAGGCAAAAGGATTCACTTCTCCGGTCGGCCAGAACTGGGTGTCCTGCTTGTTGGTCACGTCGTAGCCGAAGGTCGCTCTGGTGCTCAGCCAGTGGAGCGGTCGCCAGTTCGCGGTGAGGCCGCCGGTGAACCGCCCGATGCCTTGACGGTTTCGCTCCGCAAAAATCTCGGCCGGAACCAGAAACCACCCTCGGTTGATGTCCTGAGGAAACCCGCTCCCGTCGCCACTTCCGATCACCGAATTGAGGGTGTTGTCGTTCTCCAGAAGATGCAGCTGACTGGTGAGGTAGCCGAGCGAGAGCTGCAAATCGGCGTTGGACGCGACCTTGGCGCTTGCATTGGCTCGAAGGCTGAGCTTGTCCAGGGAGTTGGGCCGAACCTGCTCCTGGGGAATGTTGTCGTTGGTGGCCTGGTTGACCGAGTCGAAATCGAAGCCCCGCATCTTGTAGACGCCGACTTCTCCCTCGTATTCGGCGGAGAGAAAATACGTGGCCGCATCGGTGCCGCCGGCCACGTTCAGCCCGTACTGCTGGCGGTGTCCCGCGGAAAGGGGACGCTGGGCTGGGTCGTTCAGAGGATTGTAGGTGTCAATCCGGCTCTGCACGCAGTCACCCTCGGCCTGCAACAACAGGGTACAGCCAGAGGCATCCCCAGTAGCTGGGTCGATGTTGGGATCGTCCGACCGGCCGAAGTAATTCGTCCGGTAGGTGTTCTGGTCCTCGACCGCTCCCTGTTCAACGAACGCGTTCCAGCGAGGTTTCCCCGCCACCCCCCTCTTGGTGGTGATCAGAACCACGCCGTTAGCGGCTTGAATACCATACAGGGTGGCGGCGGACGGGCCTTTCACGATCTCGATGTTCTCGATGTCGTCCGGGTTCAGGTCGTTGATACGTGAAGTGGACTGGCCACCGATGTTGTAGGCGTACCCATCGGGTTGAGCATCGATCCTGATGCCGTCCACGTAGTAGAGGGGTTCATTCGACAATGACACGCTGTTGGACCCGCGAATCCTGATCTTGGTACCGGTACCGGTGGCGCCGCTACTCTTGAGTACCTGAACGCCCGCGGCTCTTCCACTGAGCAGATTGGTGAATTCCGTGATCGGCGCCTCTTCCGCTATTTGCGCCGCTGGAATGGTGGCAATGGAGTTGCCGATCTCCAGCCGGCTCTGCTGGCCGGTTGCGGTGGTGACCAGCTCATCGAGCTGCACCGGTGATAAACTCATGGCAAAGTTCTGGGCCACGACCTCGCCCGCGGCGACCTGGACGGTGTCGCCCATCGGTTGGTACCCGAGCCGTAATACGCGGAGCACGTACCTGCCCGGTGCGACACCGCGGAAGGTGTACTGACCGTCCTGGCCTGTCGTTTCGACTCGGTTCGGTCCCGCCAGGACCACACGCGCAGCTTCCAGCGGCTGCCCGGTCGCGGCATCGCTCACCTTTCCGGCTATGGAGCCCTGCTGTGCGTGGAGGCTGAGGCTGACGCCTGCCAGGAGGGCACCGAGCAACAAGTGCACGCGTATACCCGTACAAGTGGCAAATCTCATGGGCTTCTCCTTCGAACAGAAACTGCCAGCTGATCGATTGAGGTGATCGGTCCTTCAACTATTTGGAATGGAGCTGCGGTTAGAAGAGCGACGTCGTGACCCGGCCAGGGCACGGAAACGTCCCGCCAATGTGCTAAACCACCTGAGTTCTGTCAAAGTGGGCCGCTTGACGCCCTATTCG
>DATKJJ010000486.1:0-2032 GCA_035543695.1 Gemmatimonadales bacterium
CGTTGCGGAGCTCCCAGGGATCCGCTTTCAGGTCGTACAGCTCGAGTCGCGCCCGGGGAACCTCGAAGAGCCGGCGCTGGGCGGAGGTGAGCCGCCCGGCTTTCGCCCGAGCTCGCAACGCAAGAAACGACGGACTCGCCCCAATGTCTGCCGCGGTGCAGAGCGGCAACTCGGTGTAGGCATCGGTTCGGAACAGCTTGAACCGGAGGGTGCGCACCGCGCGCTGATGCTCGTCGCAGTCGTGCCAGTTGCGCTCGCTGAACACCTGGGTCCGTCCGGTGAACTTCGTGGGCTCTGTGAGCAGCTGCTTGAAGCTCCGGCCCTGCATCGAATCGAGCCGACCCACTCCCGCGATATCCAGCAGCGTGGGGGTCAGGTCCACGGTACTCACCAGCCCCCGGTCGTACACCGTTCCTGCCCCAATCACACCTGGCCAGGAGAAGATGAGCGGCGTCCTGGTGCCGGAGTCATACAGGGTGCCTTTCTCCCGCGGGAAAGGCGCGCCATTGTCGCTCAGGACCAGCACCAGCGTCTTCTGGCTGAGACCGCGCCGCTTCAGCTCCGCCGACATGGTTCCGATGGCATCGTCCATCTGAGCGATGGTGTCGTAGTAATTCACCAGGTCGGCCCGGGTGCCGGGAGTGTCTGCCAGGTACGGCGTCAACACCACCCGCTCCGGCTGATGCCGGTGAGCTACGCTCTCGGGATGATAGGGACGATGCGGCTCGTGAAACGCCACCCAGAGAAAGAAGGGCCGGGTGCCGGTGGAATCGAGGAAGGCGGGGAAGGCCTCAGCGGTCTTGGGCGAGTACCACTGGAACTGCTTCTCTCCGTTGGGCCCTATATGGGTCTTGGCCATCATCCCGGTGAAGTAGCCCTGCTTTTGCAAGTACGACGGCAGCAGGCGCACTCCCTCGGGCAGCGGAGTGTGGAGATCTTCGGTGCGGGTGGCGTGAGAGTAGATGCCGGAGAGCATGCTGATGCGGGACGGGCTGCATTGCGGGCTGGTGCCGAAGGCGTACCTCACCAGCAGTCCCGATCGAGCCAGACGGTCGATGTTGGGGGTCCGGATGAATCGGTTGCCGTAGATCCCGGTGTCCCGCCAGCCCAGGTCATCGGCCACGAAGATCAGGATGTTGGGGTGATTCACTGCGTCGCCCTGGGCCAGTGCGGGACCAGCGCGCAGCAGTAAAACGAATGTGGCGCAGACCAGCCGCCCGAATAGCCGAGCCACCCGCCGCGTGGAGAGCAGCACTAAATCATCGACCCCCAGTCTCTCCGGACCCTGGATCACATAACCCTGGCTTCCCTTATCGCAACGCATTGTGCAAGCTGATGGGTGCGAAGACAAGTCCGCCGCAGGTCAACGCCGAGACTCATGCCGCCCAAACGAAGAGACCCCCGGCTCACGGGAACGCTCGACGCGATCCGCCGAATCATCCGGATACTGCGGCGATCCTCTCGGCGGAGCGAGCAGCAGGTAGGCATCGGTGGCGCCCAGCTGTTCGTGCTGCAGCAGCTCGCGGAGGCGCCGGCCCGATCCATCAACGATCTGGCCGCCCGCACCTACACCCATCAGAGCTCGGTTTCGGTGGTGGTTCGGCGGCTGGTGGAGCAGGGCCTGGTGGCTCGGCAGCCTTCCAGCAGTGACCGGCGGCGGCGCGAGCTGAGGCTTACTGCAGCAGGAAAACGCCTGATATCCCGGGCCCCCGTACCGGGACAGGTGCACCTGATCAACGCCCTGCTCAAGCTACCCCGGGCGGCGCTCAGGAATCTCGAGCGAGGTCTGATTCGGCTGGTGGCGGAAATGGGTGGCGAGGCTGAGCCGCCGGCGATGCTCTTTGCCGATGAGATGCCTTCGATTCAGTCCGCGCCGAGGTCGAGCGGGCGTCGGCACTTGTCACAGAAGACCTCCCGGGGCAAGCGGAAGACCCGCCCGGCAAGGCCCAGGCGCTGATGGGTGCCGCAGTAGGGGCAGTTTCCTTCCGCCGAGCGGATTACCTGCCGCTGATTGAGCCGCATTACGGCGAAG
>DATKJJ010000487.1:0-2467 GCA_035543695.1 Gemmatimonadales bacterium
AGCTTCGCAAAGCTCAGAAAGAAGAGTTCCTCGAGGTTGCCCGGAACCAACGTTTCCGGATCTTCCCCGGTGCCGCCGAGATCTTCGAAGCCCTCCGGGCGCGAGGGATCCGCACCGCCCTCGCCACGTCGAGTGACGAGAAGCATCTGCGTGCTACCTCCGCCAGCGCCGGCATGGATCTGAAACGGCTGCCGGACGTGGTGGTTTCCAAGAGCCCTGACGAAGCCAGCAAGCCATCGCCTGACTTGGTAGTGGACGCGGTGGAGAAGCTCGAACTGCCGGCCTCACATTGCGCCATGGTAGGTGACACGGTGTATGATGGAGAAGCTTGCCAGGGAGCGGGTGTCGCATTCCTGGGAGTTCTCACCGGGCCTGCCACCGAGCAGCAGCTGTTCGACGTGGGCGCGCGTGCCGTCTGGCGAGATGTGGGTCATCTGCTGAGCGAGCTGGACCGAGCCATCGAGATCGCCGCCGTTGCCGCCACCGCGGGCGACTGACCGGCGCAATTTTCTTCCAGGAGTGCGTCCGATGACAACCAGTGAAGCCACCGACTGGATGAACCATCCGGCCATCAGAGCCCTGGTCGACCAGGCGAACATGCTGGCACTGGAGGAGCGCATCACCCTGGTCAAAGGGCTGATTCCCGCCATTGCCAACGGGTTATCGGATGAGGAGTACGAGCGGTTTGTCACCTTCGTGCGGCTCAAGGGCGAGCGCTACCTGGAGGCCAAGTCCCATCCCGGGACCGGGCGAGCAGAGCGGCACACTCCCGGGGAGCGGGAGCTGGAAGGGAGGTAAGCGGGCCAGCATGATCCAGCGAACATTCCGAACTATCGCTCTCTCCAGCTGGCTCGCTCTCATGTCCTGTCGAGCTGAAGCGCCGAAGGGTGCAGATACCTCCGCCCACAGCTCCGACTCTCCTATTGAGACCAAGCTCGCCCAGTACACCAGTGTTTCACTGACGACCGATCTGACCAAGCTCAGCCCGCACGAGCGGCAAATGCTTCCGCTGCTGATCGCTGCCGCTCGGTCCATGGATGAGATCTTCTGGCGCCAAGCCTATGGCGACCGGGAGGCCCTCCTGAGGGGCATTGCCGATCCGGCGGTGCGGCGATACGCGGAGATCAACTACGGTCCGTGGGACCGGCTGAACAACAATGCTCCGTTCATCGATGGGGTGGGGCCCAAGCCGCCCGGTTCCGGTTTCTATCCTCGAGACATGACCAAGCAGGAGTTCGAGTCGGCCGCACAGTCGACCGCCGGAAAGGCGCTCCGCAACCAGTACACCATCGTTCAACGGGATTCGGCCGGTCACCTGGTTCCGAGAGCATATCATGAGGTTTTTGCGGCACAGGTTGCCGCAGCGGCAGCCAATTTGAGAAAGGCCGCAAGCCTGGCGGATGATCCCGGGTTACGGAAATATCTGGAGCTGCGGGCCCGCGCGCTGGAGACCGACCAGTACCAACCCAGCGACCTGGCGTGGCTCGACATGAAGAACAACACCATCGATCTGGTAATCGGTCCCATCGAGAACTACGAAGACGAGCTCTTCGGCTACAAGACCGCCAACGAAGCCTATGTCCTGATAAAGGACAAGGAATGGAGCGCCCGGCTCGCCCATTACGCGGCCATGCTGCCGGGACTGCAGCTGGAGCTGCCGGTTCCCGCCGCCTACAAGCGGGAGCGGCCGGGCACTGACTCCGATCTCAATGCCTACGATGCGGTCTATTATGCCGGCGAGGCCAACGCGGGCTCCAAGACCATCGCGATCAATTTGCCGAATGATGAAGAGGTGCAGCTTCGGAAGGGCACCCGCCGATTACAGCTCAAGAATGCCATGGAGGCCAAGTTTGAGAAGATCCTGCTGCCGGTGGCTGACGAGCTCATCGCCCAGGACCAGCGAAGCCACCTCAACTTCGATGCGTTCTTTGCCAACGTCATGTTCCACGAAGTGGCCCACGGGCTGGGGATCAAGAACACCATCAATGGTAAGGGAACGGTGCGGGAGGCTCTGAAGGAGCAGGGAGGCGCCCTGGAAGAAGGCAAGGCTGACATCCTGGGCCTCTACATGATCACCAAGCTGCAGCAACGGGGCGAGCAGAAGGCTCCGCTGGAGGACAATTACGTCACCTTTCTGGCCAGCATCTTCCGCTCGATTCGATTCGGCGCCTCCAACGCGCACGGCAGAGCCAACGCCGCTCAGTTCTCCTTCTTCGAAGAACGGGGCGCGTTCAGCCGGGACTCCACAACTGGACGGTATCGAGTTGATTTTCCCCGGATGAAGGCAGCGGTGGACGCTCTGGCCGAGCAGATACTCCGCTTCCAGGGCAATGGAGACTACCTGGGCGTGACCCGCTTCATGGAGGAACGGGGAAAGCTGTCACCGACCCTCCAGCAGGATCTGGCCCGGCTCGGAAGCAAGGGAATTCCGGTGGATGTCGTGTTCGAGCAGGGTGAGCAGACGCTG
>DATKJJ010000488.1:0-4271 GCA_035543695.1 Gemmatimonadales bacterium
CAGCCATTCTACTGCTCGCCGCTGGTACCCTGGCCGCGCCTGGATGCAAGAAGAGCTCGGACGCGGGCACACCGGCAACCGGCACGGAGACGGCAACGGCGCAGGCCTCGATTGCGGAGATCCAGCTCGGCAAGCACTTGTCGGCCGATAAGCGGGTGTCCGACGCAACAACCAATTTTTCTCCTCGCGATACCATCTATGCGGTTGCCGTGACCCAGGGCAGCTCACCCAATGCTACAGTCACGGCGCGCTGGACCTACGAGGAGGGAGGACAGGTGGTCAAGGAGGATTCCCGAAGCATTGCGGCAAGCGGCACCGAGGCCACCGAGTTCCACATCTCCAAGCCGAGCGGCTGGCCCAAGGGGAAATATCGGGTGACCCTCACCCTGAATGGCTCCACCGAGTCCAAGGACTTCGAGGTGAAGTAGTCAGGTCTATATGGTGGGGTCGATCGCCAGTTCGTAACGGACCGGCAGCGGCGGCGGGGTGCCGCCGCTAACCGGCGCCTCGAAGCGGAAGTACACGTCCTGCAGCGTCTCTTCTGAGCCACGCGGAGCACCCGCCACGGGAACCGAAGTGCCGGCGGTAAGCAGCACGAATTCTCCGGTGCTCGACCGGACCCAAACCCGAGAAGTCGAGCCCTCCACGCCTCGCACGATCAGTCGATAGCCGGCGTTGCTGGAGAGTCGCACCGTGGTAACGGCCTCCATCAGGAGTCCTGTCTGGCTGGTTGGGCGGGGCGGTGTGACGCTGGAGATCGATCCCTGCGGATCTACGTGGGCCACCAGGGTAACGCTACCAACAGCTGACGCGAGTCCTACCTGAGCCGCTGCAGGGAGGGGCCCCAGACTCAGAAGTCCGGTACTGAGCACTCCCAGGATTCCGGCCCACTGGGGCCGTCGTCCGGCTCTCCCTCCCGATCCTGCGCGATAACGCATTGTGGCCCTGATCCTTAGCGCATAGCGCCAAATCACGAAAGATCCACAGCAGAGCTCATTCCCCTCGAACGTACTTCGTAAAACTGGATGTGGTTAGGGCGATCAACCCCACGCAACCCTTTCTGAAGGCCGAGTATCTACAAGAAGTACGACCTCTGGGACTCAGCGAAACGTGCTGGCCCCCAACGCGTAGGGAATTACTGGTCGTGCCTGGCCGCCCCCGCGGCCGGCTCCAGAGGTGAGGTGGACCATGCATGTGACCCGCCGGCGATTCATGCTTGGAACAGCGGGAGCCTTTGTCAGCGCCGCGCAGGCTCGGGCTGCCTGGCCGGTCCAAGCTATGATGTCGCCGGACAAGGCCGGTCCCGGCTGGGAGCCCAACGCCGCCCTCCTGCGTCAGCTCCCTCGGTTGCTTGAACTGGCTTCGGTGCCGGGTTTGGCCCTCGGACTTGTGGAGGGACCTCGAGTGTGGACCCGGGGCTTCGGTCGAGCAGTTCAGGATCCGGCCCAGCCCGCCTCCGCCGAGACAGTCTTCGAAGCCGCTTCCCTCGGGAAACCGATTTTTGCGTACGCGGTTCTCCGCCTGGTAGACGCCAAGGTCCTCGATCTCGATAAGCCGCTGTACGGCTATCTGCCGATACCGGAAGCGAGCAGCGCCCGGATGAGTCGGGTGACTGTGCGGCAGGTGCTCAGCCATACGACCGGTCTTCCGAACTGGCGCCAGCTTGCCGGCCCGCTCGAGCCGGCGGAAGAACCGGGGAAGAAGTTCAGCTATTCCGGGGAAGCCTATTTCTATCTGCAGCGCGTGGTCGAGGCCGTTACCGGCAAGCCGTTCTCTCGAGTGATGCAGGAGCAGGTGTTCGAGCCCCTCGGCATGAAGCAGAGCAGCTACGTGTGGCTTCCGGAATTCGAGAGCCGCATGGCGGCGGGGTACGACGGACAGGAGAACCGGCTCGACGTTCAGGCTGCCATCGGCCGGCGGACGCTGGCCATTGCACAGCAGTGGGGAATTCCGCTGGTCGACTGGCGCTACCAGGAATCGGCCAAGGCGATTCCGCTGGTGAATCCCCAGTGGCCGGTGCTACCGCTGTACATGGTGCCCAACGCGGCGACCTCGCTGCTCACCACCGTGAGCGATTACACCCGCTTCCTGAGCCGCGTGGTTGCCACCGACGGACGCCCTGCCCTCGAGCTCTCTCCTCAGACCCGGCGGGCAATGGCCAAGCCGGAGGTACGGCTCAACAGCGCGTTATCCTGGGGTCTCGGCTGGGGAATACAGCGGGACGAGCACGGCGAAGTGCTGTGGCACTGGGGAGCCAACAACTCCTTCCGCAACTTCGTCATTGCGGACCCGCCCAACAGCCAGGCGATCGTGGTGTTCACCAACAGCGAGAATGGCCCCCGACTCTACGAGCGGGTGATTCTCGCTATCACCGGCCACGACCATCCTGCTTTTCTCTGGATTTAACAACACTCGGGGCCGTCCCGTACTTCCAGCGTCACCCATCCTCCACTACTTATAGCGCTCGGACTCCTTAACTAGGAGCTGTGTGCACTCCAGAATGGCTTGGAAGATCGCGTTTGCGTTCTTTGCGGTGTACGTATGCTGGGGCATGACTTATCTGGCCATGCGGGTAGCGGTAGAGACTATCCCGCCGCATCTGCTGTCCGGGAGCCGGTTCGTGTTCGCCGGCCTGGTGCTCTATGTCTGGGCGAGAAGCCGGGGAGAGCCGGCACCCACAGTGGTGCAGTGGAGAGCGGCCCTGGTGGTCGGAGGGTTTCTGCTGCTCGGAGGGAATGCCAGCGTGGCCTGGGCGGAACAGCGGGTGCCGTCCGGTCTGGCGGCGGTGTTGATCGCGGTGGCGCCGATCTGGATGGTTGGTTTGGAGTGGGCCAGGGGCGGCTCGCGGCCCAGCAAGCAGGTGATTGCCGGATTGCTGCTCGGCCTCCTGGGCGTTGGCCTCCTGGTGTCGTCCCGCGCCAACTCCGGAACGCGGGTTGATCCCGTGGGCGCGATCATTCTGGTGCTGGCGTCCGGATCCTGGGCCTGGGGCTCGGTTTGGTCCAAGACGGCCCCGCTACCCAAGTCTCCTTTTCTGGCGACCAGCATGGAGATGATCGGAGGCGGGCTGCTCCTGTTGCTGACCGCGGGCATCGCCGGGCAATTTCATGCCTTCGAGCCCAGCCGGGTGACTCTGGGAGCCGCGCTCTCGTGGTGGTACCTGGTGATATTCGGCTCGCTGGTGGGATTTACCGCGTACATCTGGCTCCTGCGGGTTACGTCCATCGCCAAGGCCGGCACCTACGCCTATGTCAATCCAATTGTCGCCGTCTTCCTGGGCTGGGCCATTCTGCATGAGACGGTCAGCATACGCATGTTGCTGGCGGCCGCGGTGATCCTGATCGGGGTGGGCCTGGTCAGCATCGACTGGACTACCAGTCCCGTGCTCGCGAGCCGGCCCCCAGCGAGGGATTGCCCTGGTGACTGCTGAGCTGCTCTCGCTCGACAGTCTCCAATAGCTGGCGAGCCTGTTCTGCGGTGAGCTCTTCGGCCGACTCGCCTTCTCCCGCCCCATAGCCGCCGCCGGCCATGGCGCCGGCCGCAGCCTCCGGATTGCCCTCGTATCCCGGAACGTTCATGTTGCCCCGGCCATAGTCAGCAGAGCGTCCGCGGCCGGGCGAGCCGCCCGACTCCCGATCCTCCCCTCGACGCCGGAGGGCCAGCTCCAGGTTCCACTTGGCTGCCGAATCGTGGGGCTGGAGCCGGAGCGCCTCCTGATAGGCGGTGATGGCGTCGGTCAGGAACTGGCTTTTCTCCGGAGCATCTTCGGCCGCTCGAACATACGCGTTTCCCAGATTGTAGTAGCTGGCCTGGCGGAGGCGGGGCACTGCAGTAGCCTCGCGAAAGCTCCTGGCGGCCTCCTCGTAGCGCCGCATCCGGTAGAGTGCATTGCCTACAGAGTAGTGAAGCGTCGGGTCTCCAGTCCGCTCCAGCGCCTGGTGAAAGGCCTCATAGGCTTGGCGGAACCGGCCTGCGTCGTACGAGCTCTCTCCCCGCCGGATCTCCCGCACGACCGGGCTGCAGCCGGCGAGCAGGATCACGCCGAGCACCCGGAGAGCTGATGGGCTCATGGCCCAGTCCGCGGTGCACGCCCGCCGGTTAGGGAGATCAGAACCAGCAGGCCTATCGCGAAGCCGAGCGGCCACTGGAAACGATCTACCCGCTCCATCGCGTCGGCCGTAGTGATGGCCCGGCGGTCCAGGCGAGACAGGCTCTCGCTGAGGTCGTGAGCGATCGCCGGGGACCACTGATAGTAGCTGCCGCCGGTCTCC
>DATKJJ010000489.1:0-3445 GCA_035543695.1 Gemmatimonadales bacterium
GGATGAGCGGTGGAAGGATCATCTCTATGACCTCGATCAGCTCCGAAACGCCATCCAGTACCGCGCCTGGGGTCAGAAGGATCCGCTGGTGGAGTACAAGCGCGAGGCCTTCGAGATGTTCGAAGACCTGATGCACGACATTCACTCGACCTTTACCGAGCGGTTCCTGAAGATCCAGGTCAGCGCCGAGCCGCCCCGTCCGGAGCCCCAGGCCCGCAGAATGCCCCCGCCACCGGCGCCCACGCCGGTGGGAGCCGACGACCTCTTTACCGGGCCGGCCCGTCGAGGGGCCCCGGCGCCGACACCGGCGTCATCCATGCCCGCTCCCGCCGTGAATAGCTCGATGGGACCGGTGGGCGGCCGGGCAACGGCGGCGGTTCCCGAAGTCGGACGCAACGATCCCTGTCCCTGTGGCTCCGGTCGGAAGTACAAGAAGTGTCATGGAGCTGGGCGGTAGGCGCGTAACTTCTGCTGTGCCTGCAGGATAATGGCACCATCCCAAGCACCGGACCGGCTATCCTGACGGATGGCTCTGCCAGTTTCCACTATCCCCCAGGCCGATCGGCCTCGGGAACGTCTCTGGTCGCTGGGCCCCGCCGCGTTGACGACCGCCGAACTTCTTGCCATCGTGTTAGGTACAGGGGGTGTGGGCCAGGACGTCCTGGAGCTGGCCCGGCAGCTACTGGAAGTCAGCGACGGCTCGCTCCGGCGGTTGGCCCAGCGGCCCAGTGCAGAGTTGCTTCGCTCGCCGGGAGTCGGTCCGACCAAGGCGGGGCGGCTGGTTGCAGCCTTCGAACGCGGGTCGCGCGCGGCCCGAGAAGAGCGCCCCCGAGTGCAGCGGATCCGGGAACCCGAGGATGTGCTCCGCCTGTTTGGTCCTCGGCTGCGGGATTTGCAAGTCGAAGAGTTCCATTTACTGGCGCTGGATAGTCAAAGCCAGGTGCTTCGGGAAGTGCTGATCACCCGCGGTCTGCTCAATAGCTCGCTGGTGCATCCGCGTGAGGTGTTCCGCGCCGCCATAGCCGAGGCTGCGGCCGGCATCATCGTGGTCCACAATCATCCCAGTGGCGATCCCACGCCTTCGGCGGAAGACCGGGCTGCCACCAAGCAGCTGTGCTCGGCGGGCCGGCTGCTCGACCTGCCGGTATACGATCACGTCATCATCGCGGGAGATCGATACGTGAGTTTTGCAACGGCTGGACTGTTGTGACTGGAACACTCCCCGACCTGGCTCCGGATCTGCGAGCCGTCCTGGAGAAGCACGCCGACCGTTTGGACCTCGAGTTGGTCGAGCGGGCGCTGCGCTTCAGCGCCACCGCGCATCGGGGCCAGAAACGGATGTCGGGGGAGGATTTCGTCTCCCACACCATTGCCGTTGCCCTGATCCTGGCCGAGCAGCTGCTCGACAGCACCACCATCGCTGCCGCCCTGCTGCATGATGTGGTGGAGGACTCTGACGTTCGGACCGAGGACATTGCCCGGGAGTTCGGACCCGAAGTCGCCGGCATTGTCGACGGCCTCACCAAAATCTCCAGCCTCACGTTTCATTCGTCAGCCGAGGAGCAGGTCGAGAATTACCGCAAGCTCCTGTTGTCCATCGCCAAAGATGCCAGAGTCATCATCATCAAGCTGGGCGATCGGCTGCACAACATGCGGACGCTGGAACATCTCCCACCTGAGCGCCGCGCCCGCATTGCACTGGAAACGAGAGAGATCTACGCCCCACTGGCCCATCGTTTCGGTATGGCAGGGATCAAGGCCGAGCTGGAAGATCTCGCGTTCAAGTTTCTGGAGCCCGAGGAGTATAAGGAGCTCGCCATGCAGGTCGCGGCCAAGCGAGCCGCACGGGAACAGACCATCCTCAAGCTCAAGACCCCGCTGGATGCCGAGCTTCGGGATGCCGGAATTGAGTGGTTCGAGGTTACCGGGCGGCCCAAGCATCTCTGGTCGATCTTCCAGAAGATGCGGAAGCGAGGCAAGGCGTTCGACGAGATTTACGATCTGATGGCGGTCCGGGTCATCGTGCGCACGGTTCCCGACTGTTACCATGTGCTGGGCATCATCCATCACAACTGGACCCCAATCCAAGAGCGGATCAAGGACTACATCGCGAGCCCCAAGTCCAACGCGTACCAGTCGCTTCACACCACCATCTTTGGTCCCGGCGGCCAGCTGTTCGAGGTGCAGATCCGCACCCAGGACATGCACCGCACCGCCGAGTACGGCATCGCCGCGCACTGGGTGTACAAGCGCGATGGCAGCCGGGACGAGCTGGACCAGCACCTGGGGTGGTTCCGCCAGCTTCTCGAGCTGCAGCAGGATACCCACAGTCCTGAGGAGTTTCTCGAGTTCCTGAAGATCGACCTGTATCAGGATGAGATCTTCATCTTCACCCCGCATGGAGACGTGAAGCGGTTGCCCAAGGGTTCCACCCCGATCGACTTCGCTTTTCACGTGCACACCGAGGTGGGACTCAAGTGTCAGGGCGCCAAGGTCAATGGCCGGATCGCGCCGCTGCACCGGGAGCTCAAGAGCGGCGATACGGTGGAGATTCTCACCAGCGCCACGGCCAAGCCCAGCCGGGACTGGCTGAGCCACGTTCGCACTGCCCGGGCACGCCACAAGATCAAGCAGTGGGTTAACCACGAAGAGGAGACGGTCAGCGTCGCGCTGGGAAAGGAAATCCTGGCCCGAGAAGTCCGGCGGCGGCGGCTGAACCTGCCGGACGATGAGCGCCTGGCCAAAGCGGCTCACACGCTTTCGCTGGCAGACGGACGGGGCCTGGAGATCGCCGTCGGCCGGGGCGACGTGCCGATCGGCCAGGTGATCCGGGCGCTGTATCCGGACGTGCCCACCGACGAGATGCAGGAGCCTAAGCCTACGGTATTCGGCCGGGTCATCGATCGGATCCGATTGGGCCGGGGCATCAAGATCCAGGGCGTCGATGGACTCATGGTTCGCTATGCCCAGTGCTGCCAACCGGTGCCCGGAGACTCAGTCGTCGGCTATGTGACTCAGGGTCGCGGCATTTCCATTCACCGCTCCGACTGTCCCAACCTGCTGACGCTGGCGGCGGATGAGCGCCGGGTGGATATCGACTGGCAGGAGACGGCCGGAGAGGCCTTCGCGGTACGGCTCGCCGTCACCGGGGAAGATCGTCGAGGACTGTACGCCGACATCATGGAAGCCATCAGCCAGACCGGGACCAACATTCGGGGAGCCGACCTGCACACGCGAGACGGATCGGTGTTCGGTACCATCTTTGTGGAAGTGGACAACCTCCCCCATCTGGGAAAGGTGATGAAGGCGGTGCGGAAGGTGAAAGGCGTGACCGAGATCGAACGCCGAGAAGCGCCTCCGGCGTGAACCGCTGGATTCTCAAGACCGATTCGGAGGTGTATCCCTTCGAGCAGCTGGAGCGGGAGCAGCGCGCGGTGTGGGATGG
>DATKJJ010000490.1:0-2057 GCA_035543695.1 Gemmatimonadales bacterium
GGAGCTGCTCGCGCGCTCCCGTACTATCCGCGCACCTTCGTTGCCCCCAACGGCCTGCTGTTCTACGCGGGCGAGCTGCAGCAGTCAGCGTATCTGGATCCAGCCGGCAGTGGCCGCTGGATGCCGGGGCCGAGCAGTAACTACGGTCGAAGAGACTACGGCTCGGCGGTGATGTACCAGCCCGGAAAGGTCATGATCCTTGGTGGAAGCGATCCCCCGGACGGAGCCCCCACCAATACCGCTGAGCTGATCGACCTGAACGAGCCCCAGCCGAGCTGGCGCTATGCCGAGAGCATGAGCTACCCGCGGCGGCAGTTCAACGCGACGCTTCTGCCGGACGGTCAGGTTCTGGCGACCGGAGGAACCAGCGCCCCCGGCTTCAGCGACCCCGCCGGGGCGGTGCACGCGGCTGAGCTCTGGAGCCCGGTTACGGGACAGTGGCGGCTGCTCGCCTCGAATCAGACGACTCGAGTGTACCACTCGACCACCCTCCTCCTGCCTGACGGACGGGTGCTGCATGCCGGCAGCGGCGACGGACCTGGTTTACCGCGGGAGCTCAACGCGGAAATCTTTTCGCCGCCGTATCTGTTTCGTGGGGCTCGGCCACTCCTGCAAGAGGCGCCGGCTCAGGCGGGATTCGGAGAAACCTTCCTGCTGGGCTCCCCTGATGCCCTGAAGGTGGTCCGAGTGACCCTGGTGCGCCTGGGATCGGTCACCCACGCCTTCGACCAGAGTCAGCGGTTTGTGGAGCTCTCGTTTCGCCGTGTCGCAGGGGGTCTGTCGGTCCAGGCCCCGTTCAACAGCGCGATGGCGCCGCCCGGTCCGTATCTCCTGACCCTGCTGGATGACGCAGGCGTCCCATCCACCTCAGCAATCATCCTGATTCACTAGTCAGACCGGGGGCGGACTGGCCTGCCGTCTCTACCCTGGCGACCAGGCCGTGTTTCCGGCCCAGCATCATGGCCGCATCCTCCCGATCCCTGCTCGACCGATAAATCGCGAAGAGGGTCGATCCCGAGCCGCTCATTCGGCAGACGAGCGGTCGGGTCGCTACCAGCGCCTCGAAGGCAGCTCGAATGTTCCCGTGGCGGCTGAACACCGGAGACTCGAAATCGTTCCCGGCCATCCTGCCAATGTCCCCCCAGCGCGATACCGCATCGAGATCCAGGGCGAGAGCGCCGCGCCGGGCAGACGTGGCACCCGCGGCATCGACCCAGGCGTATGCCTCAGGAGTGGGGATCGGAACCGGTGGAGTGACTAATAGTGCGGGTGACGGCGGAAGTGGGGGCAAACGGATCATTCGCTCCCCTCGGCCCCAGGCCAGGGCGAGCGGGGCTCCGCTGAAGAAGAAGGGCACGTCGCTCCCCACCTGGGCTGCGAATTGAAGCAGCTCATGCCGGGGCACTGCGTTACCCGCCAGGTTGTTCACCAGATGCAGCGCTGCTGCCGCGTCACTCGAGCCGCCGCCGAGGCCGGCGCGAATGGGAATCCGCTTCACCAGCTTCAAGTGCACCGCAAACCGGTTGCCGGTGGCCTCGAGCACCCGCTCTGCGGCGCGCACCGCCAGGTTCCGGTCTGGGGGACCAGTATCGGCGCCTTCTACCTCGATGGTGGCCCCTCGCCCTTCCCGCCGTTCTGCGGTGAGCGTATCAGCGAGGTCGATCAGGCATAGCAGCGTCTCCACCCCATGAAACCCGTCGTCGTTCCTGGAAAGCACCCGCAGGAACAGATTGATCTTGGCCCGAGCCGCCAGCGTTACCGTGGTGGTCATCGAGGCGCTTGCCGGATTCCTTGAAAGCCTCCGGGCACTCGAGTCAACGACCACAGTCCCAGGAGCGTGATCGGAAGAAACGAGGTGATGTGATAGGCTATGGCGTAGGAGAACGCGACATCATGTGCCACGCCGTACAACGCCAAAACGGCGACGATGACCGCCTCGAACGGTCCGAAGAAACCGGGCGTCGACGGAATGGCAATTCCCAGCACCAGCAGTCCCTGCAGCAATAGAGCTCCGACATAGCTGACCGGGATGTCGAACGCGGCAAACCCGACGTAGA
>DATKJJ010000491.1:0-21940 GCA_035543695.1 Gemmatimonadales bacterium
CGGTCGCGGGTCCGCCGAGGCCGCGTCCGGGGTGAACTACGATCTGTATCGCTCCCTCGGGGCACAGTTCGCGGTGGAGCTGGTTCCGGCGTCGAGCGGGGTGACAGCCCGGCTGCACGATCTGGGCGAAGCCAAGATGCAAAGCCAGAAATCCGTCACACTGCCTGCCACCACCGCCGTGGACTTCCGGCTCGAGGTCCACCGCCTATCCGACGAAGTGGCCCGTTGGGCCAGCGGGAGCCCGGGTGCCGCGGCCAGTCGCGTGATGTTCGTGTCGGGCGGGCGAGTATATCGGGTCGACAGCGACGGGCAGGACATCGTTCCGCTGACGCCGGCCGGCCAGACGTCGCTCTCTCCGGCCTGGTCACCCGACGGCCAGCGCCTGGCTTTCACGCAGATGGGCGAAGGCAGAGGGGGGATCGTGGTGCAACCCCTGAGTGGAGGAGGGGGCTTCATGGTTCCGGGCTCGCAAACGGCACTCAATATCACGCCCGCCTTCTCACCCGACGGACGCACCCTCGCCTTTGCCCATTCGGACGAAAAGGGAACCGACATCTATACCGCGAATGTGGTGGAGCGCTGTTGCGCGCAACGCTTGACCGTGGGACGCTTCGCGGACAACTTAAGCCCAACGTTTTCGCCAGATGGGCGGCGCATCGCGTTCATTTCAACGCGGGCAGGGCCGCCTCAGTTGTACGTAATGGCAGCGGATGGAACCGATCAGGAGCTGCTCGCGCCCTTTGATTATGGCGCCACAGGAAGTTCGAATGCTCCCGAGTGGTCCCCGGACGGGGCCAGTGTTGTGTTCCATCGCGAGGTCTCCGGTAGCCCCCAAATCTTCCTGGTCGACGTCGCGGCACGGCGGGTTCGGCAGCTCACTTCTTCGGGCAGGAACGAAGATCCTACCTGGTCGCCTGACGGGCGCCACGTGGCCTTCATCTCCGACCGAAGCGGCCGCCGTCAGATGTGGATTGTCGACATCGAAACCGGTCGAGTGCGGCAACTGGGTACGCCCGGCGCCGCTCGGCTTCCCGCGTGGTCTCGCCGCCTCGGGCGGACCACTCCCGTCCCCAACCCATGATTTCGGAGTGACGATGCGAGCACCATCCCTGCTGATGCTCTTGACTGCCGCCGCATTTGCCGTCGCTTGCGGTGGAAAGGCCGCTCCGGAAGAGCCGGCTCCTGAGCCCACGCCCACTGCAGCGCCAACTCCGGCTCCTGAGCCGGTGGATGACAGCGCCGAGCGGGAACGACTGGAGAAGGAGCGGATGGAGCGCGAGGCCGCGGAAAAGGCCCGCACGGTGTCGGCCGATCTCTCCGCCATGATCAACTTCGATTATGACCAGGCCGTGGTTCGTACGGCGGATCAGCAAACACTGGATCGCAAGGCCGCCATCCTGGCCGCCAATCCGCAAGTCAAGCTTCGGATCGCCGGTCATGCCGACGAGCGCGGATCAGACGAATACAACCTTGCACTGGGCAACCGTCGCGCCGCCGCCGCTAAGCGGTATCTGGAGAACAAGGGCGTGGACGCGTCCCGCCTCGAAGTCGTGTCCTACGGTGAGGAGAAGCCGCTGAACCCGGGAAATGACGAGACGGCTTACGCCCAGAACCGGCGTGATGAGTTCGAGATCACCGCCGGGGGCAACAACCTGACCGCGCCACAGTGACGGGTTCCGTGAGGCTGAGGGTCTGGCTCGGCACGCCCATAATCTGGGCTCTCGCCGGCTGCGTCTCCAAGGGAGACATCCAGCGGGTCCAGGACGACGTGGCCCTGTTCAAGGCGGAAACGGCACGCCGGGATTCCGTTCGCGCGGCACAGTTGAACGAGGTGATCCGGGTGCAGCAGCGCATCATGGACTCGCTCACCTCCAGCCGTCGAGCGGTAGGGCAGTTGCGCGGAGACCTGGCCAGCGACCTATACAACATCCAGCAGCAGCTGGTGCAACTGCAGGAGCTGACCGGTCAGAGCCAGCAGCGTCTGAGCGAGCTGCGCACTCAGCTCGAGGCCCGAGGCGAGCAGCTCGCTTCCGCCGCACCAGGCGATACCACCCGATCCGGGGGGGCGAGCTCGGCGGCCTCCGCCGACCAGATGTACGAAGCGTCCCTGGCACAACTCCGGCGAGGCAGTACCTCCACCGCCCGCCTCGGCCTGCGGGAGATGCTTCGAGTCTATCCCAACAGCGATCGAGCTGGAGACGCTCTCTACTTCATTGGGCAAAGCTTCGCGGCGGAGAACCCGGATTCAGCGGCTGCGTACTACGAGCAGGTCATGCAGAAGTATCCCAGTTCCTCCCGCGCCAGCTCGGCCCTGTACAACCTGGGTCTGCTGGCCGAACGGAGGAAGGACACCAAGAAGGCCAGGGACGCGTATCAGCGCGTGGTACAGCGGTATCCCCAGTCCGATGAAGCAGCCCTGGCTCGTGATCGACTGAAGGCGCTCGGGCGGTAGCCCGGGCGTCTCCCCTCCATGATGGGCGCCGCCGGAGAAATGCCGTTCCTCGATCATCTCGAGGAATTGCGACACAGAATCCTCCGTTCGTTGGCCGCCGTGGTGCTGGGGTGTGGGTTGGGGTTGTGGCTGGTCCAGCGGTTCCAGCTGGTCAGCGTCCTGAAAGAACCGATCGCGCCGTATCTCACTGGCGGCAAGCTGGTCGTCACCAGCCCCACTGAGCCGGTCATGATCGTGCTCAAGCTGGGGCTGCTGGTAGGCCTGGTTCTCGCCTCCCCGGTCATCCTGTGGCAAACGTGGGCCTTCCTGGCTCCCGCCTTGTACCAGCGGGAGAAGCGTGCCCTGGTTCCTTCACTCTTCGTGGGACTGGGGCTGTTTTTGACCGGCGCGGGTCTGGCCTACCGCTTCGTGGTCCCTCAGGCCCTCCGCGTGTTGTTCAGCTTCCAGAGCGAAGCGATCGCTCCGTTCATCACCTACGACGCCTACTTCAGCTTTGTTCTGCAGGTCACGTTGGCCCTCGGCCTGTCCTTCGAGCTGCCGCTCATCATCATCATCCTGTCCTGGCTCGGGGTCGTTGGACCGGCGGAGCTGAACCGGTTCCGGCGCTACGCCATCGTGCTCGCGTTTTTCGCGGGAGCCGTGCTGTCGCCCGGCACCGACGTGCTTTCCATGACCATGATGACCCTGCCGCTGATGGTGCTGTACGAGGTGGGGTTTGCCGGCTCCCTCATTTTGCAGCGCCGCCGGCGCCGGGCAGAACGGGAGTCGCTGGCGGGTAAAACCGCGGGCGTGTTTCTCCTCTTGGCCCTGCTGGGAGCACGGGCAGAGGCGCAGGTGCCCGCTCAGCAGCGCCGTCCGCGGACGGCGCGTCCCGATACCACGCTGGCTGATTCGACCCGGCCCCGGCAGGGACAAACGCTGGACTCAGCCTCGGCACGCCGCATGGGTCTGCCTACCGGACCCACCCGCAGCTTTGTAACCCCGGACTCGGTGATCACTGAGCTGCTGGCCCGTCCCGGCTACCAGAGCACCCGATACCGGGCCGATTCAGCCACCGTGTTTGTCCAGGATCAGCGTGTCCTCCTGAACGGCGAGGCTCTGACCGAACGACGGGGCACCTCACTCGAGGCAGGCAGCATCACCTACCGACGTTCCAGTTGTGTGCTGGATGCCACCGGCGACCCCAAGCTGTTCGACCGGGGACAGGTGATGGTAGGGGAGGGGATTCGTTACGACACATGCACCCGGCGTGGCGTGATCACGGATGCGCTGACGAACTTTACCGAGTCCGGCAGCGTCTGGTTTCTCCGGGGCAACGTCTCGCAGGACTCCAGCTCGAGTCGGATTTACGCCGCGTCAAGCGAAATTACCAGCTGCGATCTTCCGGTGCCGCACTATCACTTTGCGGGCCGGGAAGTGAAGTGGGTCTCTCAGAGTGTGCTGGTCGCTCGCCCGGTAGTCCTCTACGTTCGCGATGTGCCGGTGCTGTGGCTGCCATTCCTCTTTCAGGACATGCGCCCCGGGCGGCACTCGGGCATTCTCATTCCGCAATTCGGTTTCAATGACTTGGTCCGGACCAATCCCGGATACAACCGCCAGATCGCGAACATCGGGTATTACTGGGCCCCCAACGATTACATCGATCTGACGGCCCGGCTCGACTGGTACTCGAATCGGTATCTGCAGTATGGCGTAGCCGGGCAGTACAACTGGATCAACCGGTTCGTGGATGGTGCGGTGGCGTTCAGCAGGCAGCTGGAGACTGACGGTGGGTCATCGGCCACGGTGCGCTGGGACCACCGGCAGACCTTCAATCTGTCCACCAGTCTGAACCTCGATCTCAATTACGCGACCAACACCTCGATCATCAACCGGAATGCGGTGGATCCGCTGCTCAATACGCAGCAGATCACCAGCTCGCTGAATTTTTCCAAACGCTATGGATGGGGTACCCTCACCATCGGTGGCAATCGCCGGCAGAGTCTCTCCGATGGAAGCGTCCAGCAGCTGCTGCCAGCGGTGACGATCTCCCCGGCATCGATTGGGATTGGATCCAACATCACCTGGTCGCCCGGGTTCAGCTTTACCAACAACACCGAGTCCAAGACGCCGCTGGACTCGCTGCTGACGGTGCTGCCGGGGAACATCCTGGACACGGTGGCGCAGGTGGGCGGGCGCCGGACCACCACGCTGGATTTCCAAACCCCGGTGCGAATCGGCAACTTCAACTGGCAGAACTCACTTTCGGCGGTCGATCAGCGAAGCACCGGCCGGGACAGCTCCGTTGTACGGATCGACGATCCCACTACTCCGGATCCCACAGATTCGATCACACTCACCCGCATTTTCAACGGCAATTTCTCGACCGGAGTGGATTGGAATACCGGCATCAATCTTCCGGTGCTCTTTCGCGGTTCCTGGAAGGTGCAGCCGGCGCTGGGTGTCGCGAACACGACCACATCCGGTCCTTTCCTGATCCGAAATCGAAACACCAACGGCGACTTCGTTCACCAGGGGAAACGCTTTCGGTTCTCGGCCACTGCTTCGCCGACCCTGTTTGCCTTTCTGCCGGGCTTCGGCTTTGCCAGCCGGATCAGGCACAGCCTCTCGCCCAATTTGAGCTGGAACTATTCGCCCGCGGCGTCGGTGCCACTGGAATACGCCCAGGCTATCCAACTTCCGGGGCAGGCATTGCAGTTGCGAAGCGATGCCACCCAAACAATGAGCCTGGGGTTGTCGCAAACCTTCGAGGCCAAGGCCAAGCGGTCACCGGGCGACAGCTCTGGCGCTGAGGCCCGCAAATTCCGCGTGCTGAGTATCAACACCACCCCGATCAGCTATGACTTCGAGCAAGCCAAAAAGCCTGGACGTACGGGCTGGACGACACCATCGATTACCAATTCTCTGCTCAGTGACTTGCTGCCACAGTTCACCTTCAGCTTCACCCACGACCTCTGGCGCGGACCGGTGGGCGTCGACACCTCGAAGTTCGATCTCTTCCTGAGCAATGTCAGCGCGAGCTTTGCGATCTCCGGCAACACCCTCCGCTCCATCGGCTCGATCTTTGGTCTGGGCAAGGGCCCGTCGGGGCAGCGGGAGCACGTGCCCTCCTCGTATGTGGTCGATGCCGGCCGGCGCAATCGCTCGTTCTACAACAGCGGGCGGGTACCCTTCAGCGGTGGGGGCCGCGACTTCACGGCCAACTTCAACTACACCCTGTCCCGCACCCGGCCGATTCCCGGCTTGCCGAGCACCCCGGGCCAGCAGAATCTGGGATTCAGTACCAGCTTCTCGCCTACCGCATTCTGGACGCTGTCCTGGTCGTCCCAGTACAACATTACCGACACCAAGTTCGAGTCTCAGGTGGTCCGGTTGGAGCGGCAGCTGCACGAGTGGCGGGCCGGGTTCAACTTCGTGAAGAACGCCAATGGCAACTTCGCGTTCTACTTCTCGATCTATCTGACCGACCTGCCGGACCTGAAGTTCGACTACAACCAGACCACCTTCGACGAGTAACTGTCCTCGGGCGAGGACACTCGAGTCAATTCTGCTTCCCGCCTGTCGGCTAACTCCGTTCTACTCCGGAACTCTGGCAGTGGCACGCGATCTGCCGTGGGTTCCGCCATCCCTCTCCGGAGCCCTGTATGCAAGGCTGGCGTCTGCCGGTCATCCTGCTGCTGGTTATGGCTTGCTCGTCAGACCAAACCAGCCCCGGCAACCCCCCGGATGTGCCGGCTGATCTGTTCAGCACCACGCTGAACGGAGCAGTGGCACTCAGCTGGCCCGACAATGCATATGAGTCCGATCCCGACAATTTTCAGAGCTACCGGATCTATAGCACCACCTACAACATCGACGCCCCTGCCGGCACCGACCCATGCGGGACCTCCTGGACGCTCGAAGGCACCACGGTGGCTCCGGAGTTCCTGGTGGGAGCCATGGTCAACGGAGTATCCCGCTGTTTCTCGGTCAGCTCCGCCAACCAGACCGGGGCGGAGAGCAACCGCTCACAGACAGTCTTCGACACCCCGAGGCCTGACAGCCGCAATCAGGTTCTCTACCCCATCCAGGTGAAATCAGATAGCAGCGGCTTCCGGTTTTGGGACGACGATGGCGACAACGTGGTCGAGGAGGGCGAACTGGGGCGGGTCCGGAATGGCGCGTCCAGTGATGTCGACTTCTACGTCGACCGCGACGCCTCGGGCCGACTCTTCATGACGCCGATGCGGACCGGCACCGGGGTGGAGTTCTATTCCGAAGACCCGGTCGGGGACCTGACCGGCATTGATGACGCGCCCTGCTTCAGCGCGCCAGATCCCAGCTCGTGCAGCAGATATGCCACCACGCCGATCGAGGCGGCGCCGGGGATGGGTTACGTATTCGAGATGGAGGCGGGCGATCAGTTTCTCCGGTACGGTGCGGTCCGGGTGACCCATGTCGGGCGCACTTTCATGATTCTGGATTGGGCCTACCAGACCGATCCAGGGAACCCCGAGCTTCTCGTGGCCAGGAACAGATCCAGGCCCTGACAACCGTCGGGTGAAGTCGGGGGTTGAATCGGGAGCGTCACGGCGTCAACTTCGGGCGATGGCTCGCACCGACTGCGTTCTTGACGGCCGCTCGCTCACCATCGAGCACGTGGTTGCGATCGCACGGAACCCTGCCAGTCGCGTCTCGATCGACCCGACCGCCCGAGCAGCATTGGCCCAGAGCCGGCAGCTGGTGGAGCGGGCGATTCAATCGGGCCAGACGATCTACGGGATCAACACCGGATTCGGTAAGCTGGCAAACGTCCGGGTTCCCGCCAACCAGCTCGATCAACTCCAGACCAATCTCATTCGCAGTCACGCGTCCGGCGTCGGGGCACCGCTGCCCCCGTCGGTCGTGCGGGGGGTGATGCTGCTCCGCGCGAACGTGCTGCTGCGGCCGACCAGCGGCGTGCGTCCGGAGTTGGTGGACGCGCTGGTAGCCCTGCTCAATGCCGGAGTAATTCCCCTGGTTCCCGAGCAGGGAAGTGTCGGGGCCAGCGGAGACCTGGCACCACTCAGTCACATCGGACTCGCCCTGATGGGCGAAGGCCAGGTGCTCTCCAACCGGACTGCGGCAGCGGCCGCTGGGGCCGCCCTCGAGGCCGCCCGGCTTACGCCCTACCGCTTTGCCCCGAAAGAGGGCCTTGCCTTCATCAATGGCACTCAGGCGCAAACCGCGATGCTGGCGATGATGGTGCACGACGCGAAGATACTCTGGCGCACCGCGGTCGCTGCGGCAGCGATGAGCCTGGAAGCGCTGCGCGGAACGCCTGCTCCCCTCGATCCGCGCATTCACCAGTCCCGCCCACACCCGGGTCAGACTCGAGCGGCCGCGCTGATGCGCGAGCTGTTGGAGAACAGCGAGATTCGTGAATCCCACCGGGAGAACGATCCTCGGGTGCAGGATGCCTACAGCCTCCGGTGTGCTCCCCAAGTGCTGGGTGCGGTCGCCGATGCCATCGCTTTTGCCGAGCAGACCGCCGAGGTAGAGCTCAACGCCTCCACCGACAACCCGCTGGTCTTCGAGAACGGAGAGGTGATCTCGGGAGGAAACTTCCACGGGCAACCGGTTGCGCAAGCGCTGGATATCCTGGCGCTGACTCTGACCACCCTGCAGGCCATCGCCGAAAGGCGGGTGGAGCGCTTGGTCAATCCGGACCTTTCCCAGGGCCTGCCCGCGTTCCTTACCAGTGATCCGGGTCTGTGCTCGGGGTTGATGATGGTTCAGATCGCCGCAGCCTCGCTGGTGGCGGAGTCACGAGCGTTGGCCATGCCGGCGAGCATCGGGTCGATTCCCACCGACGCCAACCAGGAAGACTTCGTTCCCATGGGAATGGCGGCCGCCTTCAAGGCGGGCCGGATCCTGGTCAATGCGCAGCGGGTCGTGGCAGCCGAGCTCCTCTGCGCCGGACAGGGACTGGAGTATCTCAAGCCGTTGAAGCCTGGCATTGGGGTCGGCCGGCTGTATCACCAGCTGCGCACGCTCGACCCGCCGGTGCCTCCGCTCACTGCCGACCGGCCCCCGGGACCGGACCTGGAACGGGTGGCTCGAGGGGTAATCGAGGGCGCCTTCGACCCCCAGCCCGGGACATAGCCGACTCCCCAACCCCTTCTCATGGTTCGTTGACGCTGGCCTGGTGCATGCAAATCGTTGCACCATCGTGCGCTTGCCCGGGTTTTAGCCGCCCGGTATCTTTCGCGCACTCCAAATCTTATCTCTGTTTTCTCCTCCTCAGCCCCGAGCCGCATGAATCTGGAAAAGCTGAAAGACACGGCGCGGAAGCTGGAACAAAAGGAGGATTGGCGAAAAGCCATCGAAGTGTACCTGAAGGCCATTCAACAGGCCGAATCAGGTGCGGAAACCAGCCCCGATCTCTCGCTCTACAACCGGGTGGGCGATCTCTACCTCAAGATCAACGACTCTACCGAAGCCGTCCGGTCCTATGAGCGGGCGGTCGACCTCTACGCCGATCAGGGCTTCTTCAACAACGCCATAGCGCTCTGCGGCAAGATCCTCCGGGTAAACCCTGGCCGGACTCAGACCTACCTCAAGCTCTGTCAGCTCCACGCCCGCAAGAATGTGGTGAGTGAGGCTAAACGGAACCTGATCGAGTTCCTCGAGCGCATGAACGCACTGGGCCAGCTGGATCAGGCCTTCCAGGCCGTGAAGCTGTTTGCGGACCAGTTCTCCGGAAGCCAGGAAATTCGGAGCATGCTGGTTGACCTCCTTCGGGCGACGTCCCGGGGGGATGAGGCGCGGGAACAGCTGGAGAAGATGGCCCAGGATCTCGAGGCCGCGGGCGACAAGACCGGAGCCCGGAAAACCCGCGAACGGCTCCACGGACTGGATCAGGACCATCCCGCTCCTCCCGCTGCGGCGTCGGGCCCGACTTCAAAAAGAGGCGATCTGATCTTTCTGGATACCGGCATCGATGTGCCGACGACCCCACAGCGCGCACAGGCTTACACCAAGCCGGCAAAGGAGACGGCGCGGCCGGCTGCAGAGCCGGTGCCGGTCCAACCACCACCCGTGGAACCGGTCAGCGAGCCCGAGGCCAGCGTGCCGGAGGGCCCACCCAGCGTCCCCGAGGGATTGCTGGTAAATGAAGACTTCGGAGCAATGACCGGCGCCGCCGACCTGGCAATAGATCCGCTGGTTTCTGAGGAACCTCCCAGCGGCTCGGAGGCAGACTCACTGCTGGGGATCGAACGCTTAGGTGACACCGTCGAGCCGCTCGCCGATCTGACGGCGCCCCTCGATATCCAGCGGGGTGGGGAATCCTCCAGCCTCAATTTCGAGCCGATGAGCCTGGATGGGATTCAGGAAACATCACTGGACAGTTTTGCCACCGACCAGGCGAGCCCGCTGGACTTCTCCGTGGATGCACCCAAGAGTCCGCTCGATTTTCCTGATGATCTCGTCGTGTCTCTGCCGGACAGCGAAACGGGATTCACCACGCTCCCCGACGTACCCAGCCCCGATGATTCCACGCTCTCGCTCGATACCGAGATAGTGGGCCATAGTCCGCCACAGATCAATTCGCCGCCTTCTTCGACGGACTCCTTGGCAGACCTGGAGAATCGGGTGCTGGATGATCCCGAGAATCCCGACGTCCACCTGGCCCTGGCGGAAAAGCTGCTGTCCCTGGGTGAAAACGACCGGGTGGCGGAAGAGCTCGAGCTGGCCCTGGCGGGATTCGAGGATCGACAGGATTGGACCCGCTCTTCCCAGATGGCCGATCGGCTGGTTCAGTTGGCGCCCGACAGTATTGGGCACCACCAGAAGCGAGTGGAGCTGGCCTACCGAACCGGAGACCGGGGACCGCTGCTGGAGGCCTACCTCGGGCTGGGCGATGCCCTGGCCAAATCAGGCGCTCTGGACAAGGCAGCCGCGGTGTATGGCCGAGTGATCGAACACGATCCCGGAAACGTCCGGGCTTCCGCCGCTCTGGCTCGAGTCGGTGGAGAGGCCAAGTCGCCCTCACCCGCGCCGGCTGCGTCCACTCGCACTGAAGCTGCGCCGAAGCCGCCAGCAAAGCCGCCACCGCCGCCGAGCCCCAGCCTGGCTGCATCGAAACCACCCGCAGCTCCGGCTCCAAGCCCAACTCCGCCTCCTCCGGCCCCGCGGGCAAGTCGAGCTCCGGCCGCATCCGACGAGGAGTTCGTAGACCTCGGCTCCATGCTGCGGGACGAGAAGGGCCCACGCGACACGCGTATGCGGGTAAATCGTCGCGAGCCCAAGGATCAGGATGAGCAGCGCGAGTTTCATGAAATCCTGGAGCAGTTCAAGCGCGGCATCGACCAAAACCTGGAGTCGGACGACTACCAGTCGCACTATGATCTTGGCGTCGCATTCAAGGAGATGGGCCTGCTGGACGAGGCCATCGCGGAGTTTCAGAAAGCGTTGCGGGCTTCGGAGGGCCGGCTGCGCACCTCTGAGGCGCTTGGCATGGCATTTTTCGAGAAGGGGCAGTACGCTGTGTGCGAGTCGGTGCTCCGCCGTGCCGTGGATGGCCTGGACGGAACGGACGAGGCCAAGATCGGCCTGCTCTACTGGTTAGGCCGGGCATCCGAAGCCCTGGGGAAGAGAGCCGAAGCTATGGCCAGCTACGAACGAGCGGTTGCGGTCGATATCCGCTTCATGGATTTGAGTGAGCGCATGCACCGGCTCACTGCGGGACGCCGCTCGTGAGTCATCAGACCGCCCCTATTTCACTCGCCGAGCTGCAGCAGCCCCTTCGCCCCCGCCTGGAGCGGGTGCAGCAGGAGCTTCGGCGCATCGTCGAGGCGGATTTCGGGCTGATCACCCGGGTCAATTCGCATCTGTTTCAGATGCAGGGGAAGATGTTCCGCCCCACCCTCCTGCTCCTGGCGGAAGAGGCCACCGGCAACGCCGACGCCCGAGCAACGACCCTCAGCGCCGTGGTTGAGCTGATCCACCTTGCCACCCTGGTTCACGATGATTCGGTCGATCACTCGGTCCTCCGCCGAGGGATGCCCACCATCAACTCGCTGTTCAGCCATCAGGTCTCGGTCATCATGGGAGACTACCTCTACTCCCGGGCCGTGATCGAGCTGGTGGGCCTGAACGACCTCGAACCACTGCGGGTGCTGAGCCGGGTGACCAACGAGATGACCGTCGGTGAAATGCGGCAACTCCTGGCCCACGACCCATTGGAATTCTCCGAGGCGGAGTACAACCTGCTCATCCGGGCCAAGACAGCGTCGCTGGTTGCCGGATCGTGCGAGATCGGCGCGCTTCACGCGAGTCCGCCCGAGCGGGAGGCGCTCCGTCGGTTCGGCGAGGCCCTGGGAATGGCATTTCAGATTGTCGACGACCTGCTCGACTATACCGAGGACGCATCGGTCACCGGCAAGCCGTTCGGCTCCGACCTACGCGAGCACAAGGTGACGCTTCCCCTCATTGCTGCGTTGCCGAACATGGGCGAGGGGGAGCGACGAGCTGTCTCCCGCCTGCTGCACTGCCCAGAGCCGGGTGATGCGCTGATTGCCGAGGTGATCCAGGCGGTGAGCCGCGCGGGCGGACTGGACTACGCCCGAGAACGCGCCCTCCAGCTGGCCCAACAGGCGGATACCGAGCTCGATCTGCTGCAGCCTTCTGCCGCTCGTGAGGCATTGAGGGCCAGCATCACCTACGTCATCGATCGCAGGAGCTGATGTCAAGCGGCCCGCATCGCCCACGCTTCTATGTCGGGGTTCTGATCGTTGGGTTCATTGTGGGTGGAGCCCTGACATCACTGTTCCGGCAAACCCTTCCCGACAGCGCCGCCCGGACCTTTCTCACCAGCACCTGGACCCCCCGTTTCGGACCTATCTCGATGGACCTCCTGGTGGTAGACTTCACCTTGGGTCCCATCGGGCTGCACGTCTCGATTCTGAGTCTTGTCGGGGTCCTGGTGGCTTACCTGATCGCGCGGTCGCTTTTCTAGGAGGTCCTGTGGGAAACCTCGGGATGTGGGAGATTCTGGTCATCTTGCTGGTCGTACTGCTGCTCTTCGGCGCCAAGCGGCTGCCGGAGATGGGCTCCTCGATCGGGAAGGGCATTCGAGAGTTCAAGCGGAGTATTGCCGACACGCAGGATGCGATCATGAACACCGACGAGCAGCGGCAAAACCTGCCGCCCCGGCTGCCGGACGCTCAGCAGCCCAATCCCAGTCCGACCTCGGGAGAGCCAAAGCGGTTGTCGCAGTAAGAGGCGGGAAGGACGGGTAGGGCAGGAACCTAAGCCAGAGAAAAGCCCCGAACCGAAGAGGTTCGGGGCTTTCTTATACCCCCGCCTGCTGTGCCTGCGGCGATCCCGATTGCTGCAGGACCTTGGCCCGGTTATCCACGATCTTGGCCGACTTGCGGAGCGCGGTGAGGTAGTTTCTCACCCGCTCCTGTTTTGCCACGTTGATCAGCCGGGCCCGGTACTGCTCCAGGTCTTTGGCGAATTTGGCTGAATCGGCCTTGATGTGCTGCAGCGTCTCAATCAGGTAAATCCCGTCTTTGGTATCGAGAACACCGCTCCGCTCTTTCTCCTTCAGCCCAAACGCGGTGCCGACCACAACTGGATTGGTGAGCGGAGGATTGATCCGGCTAAAGGGACCGAACTCGCGATGGGGCAACTTCATGGCCGCCGCCGCCTCGGCCAAGGAGCTCCCTCCCTCGACTCGCTTCAGGTAGTCCTTTGCCAGCTGACGGGCCGCAGCCCACTTCTTCTGATCGCGGGTGGCCGACATTACCGTGGGGCGGATCTCCGCCAACGCGGGCACGCCGGCATCGTGAAGGCTATCCAGCCGGAAGATGTAATAGGCGAACGACGTTTCAATGACCGGGCTGGTTGCGCCAGGCTTGGCCTGAAAGGCCCAGACGCCGGCATCGGGAACTACCAGCTGGCCGAGTTCCACCTTGGTGCCTTGCTGAACGGGGACGGTGTGCCCGATCCTCAGCTTCAGGGCGCGGGCCACGGTATCGAGCGCCGCAGGATCGCTCCGTTCGGCGCCGAGATGTTCCAGGCTATCGGCTTGAGCGTCCAGCTGATCGCGGTGCGCGCCGGTGACCTCGATGGGGAACAAAATGTGACGCCCTTTGGCCTTGTTTCCCTTGCGGCTGGTAACCTCGATGATATGGAAGCCGAACTGCGAGAGCACCGGGGCTGAAACCGTGTGCAACGGCAGCGCAAACGCCGCGGAGTCGAAGGCAGGATCCATCGCACCCTTGGTCCACTCACCCAGATCGCCACCCTTGGCGGCACTGGCGCTATCGGCCGACTCACGGCCGGCTACCTCAGCGAACGGGGCGCCGTGCAGGATCTCCTGGCGGGCGGAATCAGCCCGCGCACGTACGGCCGCCGTGTCCGTCGGAGTAGCCATGCGCGGCAACGCCACATAGCTCAGGTATGCCGTCTTGGGACGCTGAAATTCGTCCCGGTGGGCCTTGTAGTAGGAGGCCAGCTCGGCATCGCTTACCTGGATAGAGGAATCCGGCACAGCATTGCGGGGGACGATGGCGGTGAGACCAATCTTCACCATTTCATGCTCGTCCCGGTATCGCTCCCAGAGCGCAGCATCAGACAGGTAAATGTCCGAGGTCACCAGCCGGAGAAGCTTGGCCCGTTGAAGCTCATCCCGATACTGGGCCTCGAGGCTGGGGAGATACTGTTGGGCGACACTGGAGGTGAGCCAGCGCTGGTACTTGGCCAGATCAAACTGGCTATCGGTCTGGAATTCGGGGACTTTTTGAAACTCGGGCAGGGGAGATGTCCGGATGGCCTGCACCACTTCATCTTCGCTGACACTAATGCCCCGACGGCGATACTCCGCGTCGAGCACGCTGTTTTGGACAATTTGGTCCCAGACCTCGTCGCGGACCTGCTGATAATCATCCAGCCCCATGGCTCCGGGGCTCTGCCGCTGGCGGGCATCGATCGATTGCTGGACGATATTCTGATAGGTCCGGGCATCGATACTCCGCCCGTTGATCTTGCCGACGGAGGTCTGGGTCAACAGGCCGGTGCCGCCGGTAATTCCGCTCAGGTCCAGCACCAACCAGGCAAAGAAGGTTATGGCCACCACGACCATGAGGGGCTTGGCCGCGTTCCGAAAGGCTTGCATCATAGCTGAATCGAGGCTCCGACCGAGAGATGGGCGACGAGGCTGAAGCTTAAGGCCGACAGCGCAGAACCTCAAGGCGCCATTCTGCTTAGCAGTTGACACGCAGAGGGCCGCCAACTACTCTCACCGTACTTCCCGCAGCAGAGAAGCCGTGATTCCCCCAGCAGTTCTGACCTGAAGATCCGGGAACCGATGGCCACGACAGAAATTGAAAAGCTGGAGCGTCGGTACGCCGAGAACCCTCAAGGGCTGACCTTTGCTCCCCTGGCCGAAGTCCATCGCAAAAATGGAGAAGTCGCCCGAGCCCTGGAACTGTTGAAGGCAGGGCTCGAGCTGCATCCGAACTACATACCGGCCAGCATCGTGCTCGGCCGTTGCCACTGGGACCTGGAAGACTTACCGGCGGCCGAGGCTGCCTTCTCCCATGTACTTCGGCTGGACGATGAAAACGTCATCGCCCTCAAGTCACTGGCCGACATCAACGAGCGGTTGGGTCGCTTCAGTGATGCCCAGCGGTGGCTGAACCGGCTGATCGCCGTGGACCGAAGCAACGAGGAGGCGCGGCAACAGCTCGCTCGGATCGAGACGGCCAAGCAGCAGCCGGGTGCCGCTGATGCTAAGGTGCCCCCGGCCGAGTCGACCGCACCCGCCCCGACCGGAAAGACGCCGGAACCTCTCATAGCCGAGGCCGAAGGGAAGCCTTCTCCTGCGACGGCATCGGGCGGAACGTCTCCTGAAGCAAAACGGCCGGAGGCAAAACCTCCTGAAGAGAGGCCTCCCGACCCAGCACTGGCCGAAACAAAGTCAGCTCAGGACGGACCGGTGGATTTGACGGTCGCCATCGCCGAGCCGAAGTCCTCGTCCGAGCTCCAGTTTCTCGATATTGCGGAACCTCCGCAGAATGCCGAACCCCTTCAGGCATCTACTCCTCCCGAGCCGGCTGATTCGCCAGAGGAGCCGCCCGCTCTCCCCGGTTTCATCAGCCAGGAGTTCGTCCCTCCCAAGGAGGGCTCGTACCACCTGCATCCCGAGCTGGCTCACGATTACGGCTCGGCTGAATCTCCGGAGTCGGCTACATCTCCAGAAGTCGAGAATCTCGGCGTCGAAACCGCCGATGAGGTGGAACTGCAGAGCTCGGGGGCCTCTGAGTTTCGAGTGCCCAATGCCGCCGAGGAGTTTATGGACGCAGGGACGAGTACCCCGGCTGCTCCGGCCTGGCCCGAGATCGAGTTGGCGTCGCCGCCGGCATTCGAAGCCCCCCCGGCAGTGGAGGAGCCTTCTCGATCGCAGATGTCGGCCCCTGCAGCTGAGTCTCCCCCAGTCCAGCCCCCTGTAGCCGCACCGGAGCCCGCCCCGGCGCAGGAACCCACAAGGCGGTTGTATTCGGTGCGAGAGACAAAGGGGCAGTCGGTCGTCGCGTTTTTTCAGAGCCTGCTTTCTGCCCGACCCACGGGAAGTCCCACGTCCCCCACAGGCTCGGCCGGGGCAGCCCCGGATGGAACACCGGCAAACCCAGGAGCTCCCGCGGCAGGTTCGGCTCCCTCTTCCGCCGGCTCGCCGGACACCGTCTCCTTTGACGACTTCTTTAACGCTGCAACCTCGGGCTCCTCTCCGGGGAACAAGGAAGGCGACCCAAGCAAGGACGATCTGGATCAGTTCCAGTCCTGGTTGCAAAACCTCAAGCGCTGAATGCGCGTCGCCGTGCTCAACGGCCCCAACCTCAATCTGCTGGGGCAGAGGGAACCGGAACTGTACGGCCGCACCAGTCTGGCGGACATCGAAGCCATGGTCCGGGAAGCGGCCAAGCCCCTCGATGCCGAGATCGATTGGTTCCAGACCAATCACGAAGGTGAAATGGTCGAGGCGGTCCAGCGGTTGCGAGGGCGAGCCGACGGGGCGCTGATCAATGCGGCGGCGCTGACGCATTCAAGCCTGGCGCTCCGTGACGCGCTGCTGGCGGTGCGGGTACCCTTCGTCGAGCTTCACCTGTCCAACATTTTCGCTCGGGAGCCCGAGCGCAGGCACTCGGTCATCGCGGACCTCGCCCTCGGCATGGTGACCGGGTTCGGCGCACAAAGCTATCTGCTGGCCTTGCAGGCGCTGGTGGGTCGGCTCCGTGCCGGCTGACCGCCGGATCGAGCGGCAAACCGAGCTCAGGCTGGCGCTGGAGGCGGAGGGGCTGGATGGGCTGGTTATCACTCACCTGCCCAATATTCGTTACCTCACCGGCTTCACCGGCTCCGCGGCGGTGTTGCTGGTCCGGAACGATGCCACAGTCCTGGTCTCGGATTTCAGGTATGCGGCACAGGCCCCGGCCGAGGTCGGCGGATCGGCAGTGGTCGAGATCGATCAACGCAGTGTATGGGACCGTCTCGGCCGGGTGCTGCACGACGGCCGGATCGAGCGGCTCGGGATCGAAGCTCACATCATGAGCGTCAAGGATGCCGATCGGCTCAGCGGGCTGACCCCGGCCCGGCTGGTGCCCGCGAGTGAACTGGTTGAGCGTCAGCGGGAGGTCAAATCGCCGGAAGAAATCGCGGCGATCAGGGCAGCGGCGGAGCTGGCACAGGAGGCTTTGGCTGAGGTGCTCCCTCGAATTCGGGTGGGCCAAGCCGAACTGGAGATTGGCTCGGACCTGGAGGGCGCCCTGCGCCGGCGAGGGAGCCAGTGGCACCCGTTCCCGACCATCGTCGCGTCGGGTGAGCGTTCTGCCTTGCCGCATGCCCGCACCAGCCCGCGGGAGGTCGGAGCCGGCGACCTTCTCCTGGTGGACTTTGGTGCCCAGGTGGATGGATACTGCGCCGATCTGACCCGAACCATGGTGGTGGGGGCCAGGGCCGACGAGCGGCAACGGTTGATTCACGGGGTGGTGCAGTCGGCTCAGCGAAGGGCGATCGAGCACTTGAGGCCCGGGATGACGGGTCGTGAAGGCGACGCCCTGGCCCGCGAGGTGATCACCACCCGGGGATTCGGCGATGCTTTCGGGCATTCTCTGGGGCATGGACTGGGGCTCGAAGTGCATGAGGCGCCCCGGCTTTCGCCCAGCTCCGATGGGGCGTTGCCGCTCCATGCCGTAGTCACGGTAGAGCCTGGTATCTATTTTCCGGGGTGGGGTGGAATACGGCTGGAAGACGATGTGCATCTGGGTCCCGCGGGCGCCGAGTGCTTGTCGGACGGCCGGACCGATCTGCTTGAACTGGTCTAGACTCTCGAGCTCATACTCATGGCATCTACCGCCGACTTCAGAAACGGGCTCGTTCTCGATATCGAGGGTCAGCTGTTTCAGATGGTCTATTTCCAGCACGTCAAGCCAGGCAAAGGCGGCGCCTTCGTCCGAACCAAGCTCAAGAACATCCGAACCGGCGCGGTCATCGACCGGACCTACACCGCTGGAGAGCGGGTCAACGACGTTCGGCTGGAGCGCCGGTCGCTGCAGTTCTCGTATGCCGACGGGCACTTCTATCACTTCATGGATCAGCAGACGTTCGACGACATCATGCTGACGGACGAGTTGATCGGGCAGGATCAACTGAAGTACCTGAAGGAAGGGATGGAATGTGAAGGTCTGGTCCACAACGATCGGGTGATCACCGTGGAGCTCCCCTCTTTTGTGGAGCTGACCGTCACCCGAACCGCCCCGGGCGTCCGGGGTGATACCGCTACCGGCGGAACCAAACCGGCCACCCTGGAAACGGGTGCCACCGTGCAGGTGCCGCTCTTCATCGAGGAGGGCCAGGTGATCCGGGTCGACCGCCGCGAAGACAAGTACTTGACCCGCGTATGAGCCCACAAGAGATGCAGGAGCTCGCCGAGCTCCTGCAAAACGTGCCGGGCATTCACTCCATCGATCTCAAGGATGTAAAGCGCCTGGCCCAGCTGCTGCGGGAAACACCCGAGATCGGCTCGATCGAGGTGAAGGGGTGGTTCGGCACCGGCGTGGTGATCACCCGGACAACGGCTGCCCCGGTCGCCGCCGCCGCACCGGTGGTCGTGGCGGCCGCTCCGGCCGCCCCGTCAGCGGCGGATCAAAATCGAGAAGCTCCGCCGCGCCCAGCGAGCACGGCGCCCCAGCTCAAGGAGATCCGCTCGCCGATGGTGGGCACGTTTTACAAGGCGCCGGAGCCCGGCGCCGAGGCCTATATCAGGGTGGGCAACCGGGTCACTCCAGGCCAGACCGTGTGCATCATCGAAGCGATGAAGATCATGAACGAGATCGAGGCGGAAATCGCCGGCACCGTTCGCGAGATATTGGTGGAAGACAGTCAGCCGGTGGAGTTCGGGCAGGCTCTCTTCCGGGTCGATCCTAATGGCTGAGGCGAAAGCGCCGTCCTCCCCCCAGTCCAGCTTCAACTTCAAGCAAGCCATCTCTCAGATGGTCCAGCGGAACGCCTCCGATCTGCTGCTCAAGGTTGGCCGGCCCCCGACCGTCCGGGTGAATGGCGACCTGCACGGTCTGGAGATGCCGCCGGTCAAGCCCGAGGACCTCAAGCTGCTGGCGGAGCAGATCATGACGCCGCGGCAGGTCAAGGAGTTTGCCGAGAAAAAGGAGGCGGATTTTGCCATCGGCGTTCCCGGTGTGGGACGGTTCCGTACCAACATTTACCAGCAGAGGGGTACGCTCGCCTTTGCCTTTCGTGCCATCCCCTATGAGGTCAAGACCGTCCGGGAGCTGAACCTGCCGGCGGTGCTGGAGGAGATCGCCTTGCGTCCCCGCGGTCTGGTGCTGGTGACCGGGGTAACCGGGTCCGGGAAATCCACGGCCCTGGCCTCGATGATCAACCACATCAACCAGAACCGGCGGGTCAACGTAATCACCATCGAAGACCCGATCGAGTTTCTCCATCGCGACGTGCAGTCCAATATCTCGCAGCGCGAGGTGGGGAACGACACGATCTCCTTCGGCATGGCGCTCCGTCACGTGCTCCGGCAGGATCCCGACGTGATTCTGGTCGGTGAGATCCGCGACGTCGAAACCCTCGACACTGCGCTGAAAGCGGCGGACACGGGCCACCTCGTGTTCTCCACGCTGCACACCACGGACGCCAGCCAGACCATCAACCGGATTCTCTCCTTTTATCCGCCCCACCAGCACCAGGAAGTTCGGATGCTGCTGTCGACCGCGCTCCAGGCAGTGGTATCGCTGCGGCTGGTCCCGCGAGCCGACGGGAGGGGGCGGATTCCCGCGGCGGAGGTCTTGATCAATACGGCGGCCGTGGCCGACAATATTCGCGACATCGAGAAGGCGCTGCTCATTCCCGATCTGATCGCCGATGGCGCGATCTCCTACGGGATGCAGACGTTCGACCAGTCGCTCATGCGGTGGTACAAGGACGGCCTGATCTCCTACGAAAGCGCGCTGTTCTATTCCACCAATCCCAATGAATTCGCGCTTCGGGTGTCCGGCGTGGATTCGACATCGGATCGGAAATTCGACGAGGTTACGGGCGAAGCGGCCAAGTCGCAGACTTTGGACCTGACGCCATAGATGCCGCGGCAGGTTCCGGGCCCACCGCATGTTTAAGAAGGTCCTGATCGCCAACCGCGGCGAGATCGCCCTTCGGGTCATCCGCGCCTGCCGCGAGCTGGGGGTCGAGACCGTGGCCGTCTACAGTGAGGCCGATCGCGAGTCGCTGCACGTTCGCTTTGCCGACGACGACGTGTGCATCGGTCCGCCGCCCAGTCGCAACTCGTATCTGCGGATACCCAATCTCATAGCCGCCGCTGAGATCACCGGGGCCGACGCGATTCATCCGGGATATGGCTTCCTGGCAGAGAACGCGGAGTTTGCCGACACCTGCCGCGCGTCGAACATCACGTTCATCGGCCCGACCGGGGATCAGATTCGTCAGATGGGGGACAAGGCCACCGCCCGGCGGCTGGCCTCCGAAGCCGGCGTTCCTACCGTGCCTGGCTCGCCCGGGACGATCGAGGAGGTGGACGAGGCCCTCGCCTTTGCCAACGAGATCGGTTTTCCGGTCATCATCAAGGCTACGGCGGGCGGCGGCGGAAAGGGCATGCGGATCGCGCATGACCCAGAGCAGTTCTCCCAGCTCTTCGGTTTGGCCCAAAACGAAGCGTTGGCAGCCTTCGGCAACGGCTCGGTGTATGTCGAGAAATACCTGGAGCATCCCCGGCACGTGGAGATCCAGGTGATGGGTGACCTGCACGGCAAGGTGGTTCACATGGGCGAGCGGGACTGCTCGGTGCAGCGCCGCCACCAGAAGCTCATCGAAGAGAGTCCGAGCCCCGCCTTGAACGACGACCTCCGGGCCCAGATGGGACAATCCGCCGTGGCACTGGCGTCCAACATCGGCTACGCCGGCGCGGGCACGATCGAGTTCCTCCTGGATCCCGAGGGAAAGTTCTACTTCATGGAGATGAACACCCGGATCCAGGTGGAGCATCCGGTTACCGAGATGGTAACCAGCTTTGACATCGTCAAAGAGCAGATTCGAGTCGCGTCAGGAGAGCCGGTCAGTTTCCAGGGGGACGGCCGCCGCCTGCGCGGACATGCTATCGAGTGCCGGATCAATGCGGAGGATCCCTACCGTAACTTCCAGCCCTCCCCCGGCCTCATCACAGCGTACCATCCGCCGGGCGGCCCCGGCGTTCGCCTGGATACCCATGTCTACGCCGGCTACACCGTGCCGCCCTATTACGATTCCCTGCTGGCCAAGGTGATCGTTCACGGCAACGACCGGGAGGAGGCGCTGAGCCGGATGGGTCAGGCGCTGGACAGCTTCATCCTGGAAGGCGTCACCACCACGATTCCATTCCTGGCCCGGGTCATCCGCCATCCGGACTTCGTCGCAGGGAACGTTGATACCCGTTTTCTCGAGCGGGAGTCTCACCTGCTGCGGCCGGAAGCATGAGAATCGACCTCCTGTTTTCTCCCACCGGGCTGACTCCGGCCGAGGTGCAGGGGAAATCCGTATTCGTCATCGACATCCTGCGGGCCACCACCTCGATGTGTGCCGCCTTGAGCCGGGGGGCAAAGGCGATCATCCCGGTCGCCTCCACCGAGGAGGCCCTTCGGCTGGCTCAGACCATCGGCAGCGCGGACGTGCTGCTGGCGGGCGAGAAAGACTGCGTCCGGATTCCGGGATTTCATTTGGGCAACAGCCCGCTGGAAATGACGGAATCGGCGGTGCGGGGAAAGACCATCATCGTCACCACCAGCAACGGAACCAAGGCTCTGCTCGCGACCCAGGGAGCTAGCGCAGTGTATCCCACCGCTGCGGTGAACTTGTCCGCGGCGGCCGAGAAGGCGCGCGAGGTGCTGGTAAGCGACCGGCACATTCTGATCGTGTGCGCCGGCCGGGACGCTGCTTTTTCGCTGGACG
>DATKJJ010000492.1:0-3510 GCA_035543695.1 Gemmatimonadales bacterium
AGCCATTCGCGGCCGTTCAGGCGCCGAAGGTTGGTGAGCTTCATTCCGATGGCCGGGACGGCGACAACTTCCAGCTCGGCGGATCGGAGAGCGACAGCCGGAAAGCCGGAGACCTTAGTTTGCCGGAATGACATGCCCGAAGGCCCGCACCGGCCAGCTGCCGAACCGGACGACTTTTGCGGGTACCGCAGAGAACCGAAAGCCGGCGGAAGGAAGGCTCTGGAGATTACACAGGTGCTCCACGATGAGAACACCTGAGCCGAGCAGGATGGAGTGGACTGGCCGGCTCAGGTCCGCGGTATCGTCGATGTTGAGGGAATCGATACCGACCAGCGCCGCCCCGCTGTCTCGGAGGAACTCCGCAGCGTCACCGGTAAGAAAGGGATGCCCTGACAGGTACTGGGCGGTTCGCCAGTGCCGGTCCCAGCCGGTCCGCACCAGCACTGCCTTACCCTTCAGATCCATTCCCCGAAATGCACCGGCGGAAATCGACCGCTCATTCCCGGGGGCCGCCCGGACCACAACCGCGTCCAGGTTGGCTACACACTCCAAAGGAAGCTGCGCCAGGTCCGCACCGTCAGCGTAGCGATGGAAGGGAGCATCGAGATAGGTACCGGTGTTCGCCACCATCTCGATCTTGTTGATCTGAAATTCGACCCCGGCAGCATACTGACTGCGCGACGCTTCCCGGCTGAGGTAGTCACATATCAGCGGCCCGGGCAAGCCGGGATAGGTCACCATGCCGTGTTCGATCTCGTGGCTTACATCTATGAAATGGCTAGCCACTTACTCCCCCAGCTCCACCCCTGCGACCGTGCTGATCCTTACGATGGTTTCGCCCACCTTGTTGTTCGGGGTCGAGGCGCCGGCGGTGATTCCGATAATACGAGAGGAGCCCAGCCAATTATCGCTACTGGCCTCGGCCTTGGTGCCGATAGGTTGGTAGCGAATCATTCCGGTGGATACGTCGATGGCGTCGGCGTCCTCGATGTGAAAGGTGGGGACGCCATGCTGGTGTACCAGTGCCGCAAGGTGACACGTGTTGCTGGAGTTGTACCCGCCTACCACGATCATCAGGTCGAGCGGTTCCTGAAGCAGAGCCAGGACCGCGTCCTGCCGTTCCTGGGTCGCCGAGCAGATCGTGTCGAAGGAGCGGAAGTGCTCCTCCAACGCATCGACTCCATAGCGCCGGGCGACACTCTGCTTCACCTCCTCCGCGATGGCGAGCGACTCACCCGACAGCATTGTGGTCTGATTGGCCACACCTATGCGGCTCAGATCGCGCTCGAAATCGAACCCGGGCGAGACGGCCCGGGCAAAGTGGGCCTTGAGGGACTCGATGTCGCCGGCACCCTCGATGTAATCGCAGACCATCCGCGCTTCGTTCATGTCGAAGACCACGAGATAGCGGCCCTGCGGATATTTCATGACCTGGCTCGCCGTGGCCTTGGTCTCCTCGTGATAGTGCTTGCCGTGGATGAGGGCGGTATAACCGTCCCGGGCGTAGCTCTCGACCCGCTTCCACACGTTCAGCACCGATCCACAGGTGGTGTCGACCAGCACGCAGCCAATGCCGCGAAGCCGCTCGAAGTCGCCAATGGTGACGCCGAACGCCGGCATGATCACCACGTCGTTCGGGCTGACCTCGGAGAAGTCGAACTCACCCTGCGCTTTCTGGGTGAGGAGGGTGATACCCATGGCCCGGAGTTTCTCATTGACATGGGGATTGTGAATGATTTCCCCCACCAAGAAGAGCCGCCGGTCGGGAAACTTGGTCCGGCTTTCGTAGGCGTATTCCACCGCGCGGTCCACGCCGTAGCAGAAGCCGAACTCCCGGGCCAGCCGGAAGGTGAGATGCCCCGCGGTGAGAGCGTAACCGTTGTTCTTGAGCGCCTCGACGACGGCACTGTGGTAGTCGGCCGTCAGCCGACCGGCGATCTCGCTCTTGAGGCCGAATCCTTTGCGGAAGTAGGTCTGCTCCATGCCGTCAATGTACACTGGAGTCTGGAGGTTCTGGATCCATGTCGGACTTCTGATTGGGGTCTTCACAGCCGGAAGCAGCGGGCTTCACCACCAAGTCTCGAAAACTGCCGTGAAGACGGATTCGCTGGGTATCCGCCACTGACCGGGCCCGGGCCCCGAACCGGCCAGACCAGACACCCGTGCTGGACCGCTCCAGGATCACGCTCCCGCTGTCGCCCTGAAACCCCTGCACCACCGTTTGTCCCAGCCACCGCACCACAATCCCAGCGGCGGGCGGAAGCGACTCGGCCTTGGGCGGGTCAACCACCGGGTAACTTCCCGCCGCCAAGGCTCGTTCAGCGTAGAGCGCGAGCGCAGCGCCGGTATCCCCCTGAACCGTATGGATCTCCAGAGACCGGCGAGGCTCGCACCACTCAGCGGTGGCGGCTCCGGACAGCTGGGCCCGATCCTTTCCGCTCCAGGTCAGCTCCAGATGCGGCTCACTGGACGACCGGTTGGCCGGCCGTTGGCAAGCCGGCAAGATCGACAAGAGAGCGAGCGAGCAGATCCGGACCATGGTCATCCGGAAGTCCGCTGTTGGGGCCTGCTCAGTTGTGGGGTGGGGGAACGAGGAGGGAAGCAGTTGCCGGAGATTATCAGGTGGTTTGTGCCCATTTACTCCGGCCATCGCGGTGAAGCCCGTACGCCTTGAGACGGCGCCACAGGGTGGTGCGGCTGATGCCCAGTGACCGTGCGGTTTCCGCCAGCTTCCAGCTATGAGCATCCAGTGTCTTCACGATAGCCTCCTTTTCCCTGGCCGCCAACGTGGTGGCACCCGCCAGACCGGGGATAAACATGGCTTCGCCCAGCTCCAGCCCTCCCACCCGCAGCGGTCTGAGGCGGCCACCCAAGGCCGCCAGTCGGGGCTGAAGATCAGGGGCGCCTTCGAAGAGGTCCATTCCCGCCAGGGCTTCGCGGGCAGGCTGGTTGGCATAGAGGAGCCGACCCTCGACATCGAAGACCACCACGCCTTCGCTGAAGCCATCGAGCAGGGCCTTGGCCAGAGGCGAAAACACGGAGGGCATGGTACCGATTGACAGGGTTTCTGGCTTAGTCCAAAGATACGTATTCTGGGGGTAACTGGTTTCCAAGCACCGGCCTACTAGTACAGACGACGAGCGGACGCTGCGGTGCACAATGCGCCGCAGGCCTGGTAACCGTCGCCCCTGTAACAGGCTGACACCCAACTGTGACACTACCCCAGTGCTGATGGATCAGACCGAAGCAGCGGGGTCGAAGGACACCAATGATGTGAGACGGAAGGGGATCAGTACCGGCCTCGATGGTTTCCCCGGCCTCGACGGTGGCCCCGATGGCGCCCACCCTGATCCCGCCGTCCCCCGCGATGGGGACGGTTGGGTTCCTCATCGTCGGAAGCATGGGCCGGTCGTCGAAGCAGCGCCTGAAGGTCGGGAATTGAATCGGCCAGGATTGGCGGGTGGCGGCCGCGCTGAACCGCAAACACCAGTGGGCGGTCGAGCCGGGGGA
>DATKJJ010000493.1:0-2514 GCA_035543695.1 Gemmatimonadales bacterium
AGCCAGAGCCTTGGTGAGAATGGCGCTGTAATCGTCGTGCTCGGCCTCGAACCGGGCCAGCAGCTCCTCGATCCCGGCGCCGGCGGTGACGGCAAAGGCGCCCATGTAGTCGGCCGCGCCGCTCTCCCGCGGCGCCACGAAGTCGGCCAGCGCCAGGTTGGGCCGGCCTGGAGGTTTGATCATCTGCTGCCGCAGGGTATGGATGACCGTTCTCCGCTGTTCCCGCTTATCGTCGGTATAGAGCTCGATATCGTCGCCGACACTGTTGGCCGGGAAGAACCCCAATACGGCGTGGGCCTGGAGCTGGCGCCCGTCCACGATTCGCTGCAACAGTGCATTGGCATCGCGGAAAAGACTCCGGGCCGCAGCGCCGACGGTGGGGTCTTCCAGGATGGCCGGATAGTGTCCGGCCAGCTCCCAGGTTTGAAAGAACGGGGTCCAGTCGATGAACGGCACCAGCTCCTGCAGCGGATAGTTCCTCAACGGTCTCACGCCGAGGAAACAGGGCTCGGGCGCGGCAGCGCTCCAGTCTACGGCCAGCCGATTCCGGCGAGCATCGGCCAATGCCTGTTTCCGCTGCTCGGCCTTGCGATCTCCCCGCTGGGTCCGGACCTCCTGATACTCCGCCTTTACAGCGGCAACGTAGTTGGGGCGCAGCTCGTCGCTGCGCAGATTCCCAGCCACACCGACGGCACGGGACGCGTCCACCACGTGGACGGTCGGTCCCCGATATCGGGGCTCGATCTTCACTGCAGTGTGGACGCGAGACGTGGTGGCCCCGCCGATCAGCAGAGGGATGGTGAAGCCCTCCCGCTCCAGCTCACCGGCTACGAAGGACATCTCCTCCAGTGAGGGGGTGATGAGCCCGCTCAGTCCGATGATATCCACCTGCTCCTTGCGGGCTGTCTCCAGAATCCGGGCGGACGGCACCATGACGCCGAGATCGATGACCTCGTAGTTGTTACACTGGAGCACGACGCCGACGATGTTCTTGCCGATGTCGTGCACGTCGCCCTTCACCGTGGCCAGAAGAACTTTGCCGTTGGATCTGGACTGGCCCTCAGTGCTGCCGGCCAGGGTCTGCTTTTCCGCCTCGATGTACGGGATCAGGTGGGCCACCGCGCGCTTCATCACCCGCGCGCTCTTCACCACCTGGGGCAGAAACATCTTCCCCGCGCCGAACAGATCTCCGACGACGTTCATGCCGTCCATCAGCGGACCTTCGATGACGTGGATCGGCCGCTCGGCCTGGCGGCGCGCCTCCTCGGTGTCCTCGAGGATGTAATCGGCGATGCCTTCGACCAGCGCGTGGCTCAGGCGTTCGGCGACCGGCCCGTTCCGCCAGGCCAGATCGGCGCCCTGCGCCGCCGCGCTTCCCTTGACGGTGTCGGCGACTTCCAGGAGCCGGTCGGTTGCGTCGGGTCTCCGATTGAGCACCACGTCTTCGACCCGCTCCAGCAGATCGGAAGGGATGTCGGCGTAGATCGCGAGCTGGCCGGCATTCACAATTCCCATGTCCATACCCGCCTCGATGGCGTGGTATAGAAACACCGAGTGAATCGCCTCTCGCACCGGATCGTTCCCCCGAAAGGCAAACGACACGTTGCTCACTCCGCCGCTGATCAGGGCATGGGGCAGGGTGGCCTTGATCCGCCGGGTCGCCTCGATGTACTCGATGGCGTAGTTGTTGTGTTCCTCGATCCCGGTGGCGATGGCAAAGATGTTGGGGTCGAAGATGATGTCCTCCGGGGGGAAGCCCACCTTCTCGGTCAGGATGTGATACGCCCGCCGGCAGATCTCCAGCTTCCGCTCCGCCGTGTCAGCCTGGCCCTGTTCGTCGAACGCCATGACGATCACCGCCGCCCCATATCGCCGCACCAGGGTGGCCTGACGGACGAAGCTTTCCTCGCCCTCCTTGAGGCTGATCGAGTTCACCACCGCTTTTCCCTGAACGCACTTGAGCCCGGCCTCGATCACGGACCACTTGGACGAGTCGATCATCACCGGCACCCGGCTGATGTCCGGCTCCGCCGCCACCAGCTGCAGAAACGTGGTCATAGCCTGCTGGGAATCCAGCATTCCCTCGTCCATGTTCACGTCGATTATCTGCGCCCCGTTCTCCACCTGCTGCCGCGCGATCTCCAGCGCGGCGGGATAATCGCCGGTCAGGACCAGACGGGCGAACTTCCGCGAGCCGGTGACGTTGGTTCGCTCGCCCACGTTCACGAACAGCGTCTCCGGCCCGACGGTGAGCGGTTCCAGGCCGCTGAGGCGCAAGCGGGAAGGGGGGGAAGCCGGGAGGCGGGGAGGCAATCCGGCGACCGCGTCCGCAATGGCCCTGATATGCGCCGGAGTGGTGCCGCAGCAGCCGCCAACCAGGTTGACCAGGCCGCTCTCGGCAAACTCGCGGAGAATGGTGGCCATGTGCTCCGGGGTTTCGTCGTAACCACCGAACTCGTTGGGGAGCCCTGCGTTGGGGTGGGTGCTCACGAAGGTCGGAGCCACCCGGGAGAG
>DATKJJ010000494.1:0-4128 GCA_035543695.1 Gemmatimonadales bacterium
TACGCTGCCGGCGGCCATCGGCTCGATCCCGGTTGGCACGCCGGTCCGAATCTACGAGCCAATGGAGCTGGCAGCGTATCAATCCGATGGACAATGGTGGCTGGGCATGCGGTCACTCAGCTCAGGCGAGGCCATCCAGCCCGTCTTCGGGCCATTGGCAGCAACGGAGGGGTTCCGCCTCGTTTACAGCGATGCCGCCCAGCTGGCCACGGTAATACCCGGCTTGGTAAAGAGCATCACCGTGACTATCCGGGGGAGCGGCACAAACGACAACCACTCGCCGGCCGGTCCGCTGACCGAAATGATGACTACACAGATCACCCTGAAGAATGCTCAATACTGACTGTTCGGCTCGACCCGAACGAGGAATCGCGCTTGCGCTTGCCTTGTTTGCGCTGGTCATCATCGGGGGCATGGTCGCGGGCAATTTTCTGGTAGGGCTGCTCGAGCAGCAGAGCGGCAGGAGCATGCTGCTCACAGCCGAAGCCTCAGAGCTCGCCCAGGGCGAGCTGTGGCAGGTTGGGTCGGAGATCTCTGGAGCGAGTCTGCTCCTGCTTCCAATCGGAGGTTCGGCGCTGGATCTCGGACCAGGCACGCCCCACCCGGGGTTCCGGTTGCAGCGGAAGGTGGGCCGACTGGCCGATAATCTCTTCCTGATCCAGAGCCGGGCCACCCGGGTCGATGGGGCCGGCGCTGAGTTGGCTACGGGCGCGGTGGGATTGCTGATGCGGCTGACGCCCGATTCCGCCTCCGGGTCGCAGGTTCTGCGGCCGATCGGGCAACGGGCGTGGCTCCAACTGTACTAGCTGCCAGAACTTGCAGTACTGCTCAACACTTTGTCGCCACTGCTGCATCCCGAGAGACAGCTTGCGAAAGAGAAGATGCTCTGCACTGAGGCCACTGCAGCGGAGTGATTTTTCCCCGGTTAAATGATCGTCGCGTAAGCGATTACCAAACTGCAATTTGTGTGGCACATCGGTTGCCCTCTGACCGCCAAGATTTCCTGACGCCTCCTTAACCCGCGGACACGTATGGGACTCTTCGGACGCAAGGCGACGACGGTCGGCCTCGACATCGGGAGCGGCCTTATCAAGCTCGTCGCGGTTTCGCACGCGTCCGGTGGTCCGGTTCTGACCAAGGTCGCGTTCACCTCGATCGGCAACGACGCCATCGTCGAAGGCGAAATCATGGACCCCGGGATCGTGGCTGAAGCGATCAAGGAGTGCATGGGCACGGCCGGCGTGAAGACGAAGCAGGTGGTCGTCGCGGTCGGTGGCCGTGATGTGATCGTGAAGAAGATCACGATGGACCGCATGCAGGAGGCCGATGCGCGCGAGGTGATTCGCTGGGAAGCCGAGCAGCACGTGCCGTTCGACATGGACAACGTCGAGCTCGACTTCCAGATCCTGGATCCCTACGGCGAGGGCCTCCAGATGACCGTACTTCTGGTCGCGGCCAAGCGGGAGCTGGTGGAGCACAAGCTCGCCTTGCTGGCCGACGTGGGTCTCCAGCCCAGCATCATCGACGTGGACGCGTTCGCCTTGCACAACGCGTTCGAGATCAACTACCCCGAGGCCATGAACGGGGTGGTGAGCCTGGTGAACATCGGGCACGAGAACACCAACATCTACATCCTGGACGACGGTGTCCCGGTGCTGACCCGCGACATTCCGGTCGGTACCCGCCGCTTCCGTGAGGACCTCCAACGCGAACGGGGTCAGTCGGCGGAAGAGGCGGAGAAGCTGCTCCAGGGCGGCGGGGCTGGCGAGATCCCCGAAGGATTTCTCCAGACCCGTACCGAGGAGCTGGCAGTGGGCATCGAGCGGGCCGGCGCATTCCTGCAGACGGCCAGCCGGTCGGCCGGCGGAATCGGCCGGATCTTCATCACCGGCGGCGGGGCCCGGATCCCGCGGCTCAGCCGTGCGCTGGGCGACCGGCTCAAGATTCCGGTGCAGCTCGCCAACCCGATCGAGAAGTTGCAGGTGGCAGAAGGCGTCTTCGACTCCATGCAAGTGGACGAAGTGGCCCCGCTGCTGATGCTGCCGATCGGACTCGCTCTGCGTACCGCAGCCTGACCCCGACCCAGGGATCCGTCGACTCATGATTACTGTCAATCTCAAACCGGGCCAGCGGCGGAAGCGCGCCGGCAATCCCTTGAAGGGACTGCTGGACAATCTGAGCGTCTTCAAGGAGCTGAGCGCCAAGATCAAGGACCCGCTTCTGATGGGCGCCGTGGGTGCCTGGGTCCTGGTGATCGCGTTGCTGGGTTTGCTCTACCTCAACAATCTCCGCCAACTCTACGTGCTGGAGCCTCGCCTGGAGCAGGCCCGGTCCGAGAATCGGCGGTTCAAGGCATTCCTGGCCGACAAACGGCGGCAGGAGAAGATCCGCGACTCGCTGCTGGCCCAGATCACCGTCATCAAGAGCGTCGATGGCGACCGCTACATCTGGCCCCATCTGCTCGACGAGATCACCAAGGCCTTGCCGGCGTACACCTGGCTGACGGACCTGGGCGTGTCCGCTCCGGCGGCCGGTTCGGGTGCCGGGCAGAACCGGCCGGCCGGCGCAAAGGCAGATTCGGTCCCGGCCGGCCCGCCGCCGCCGCTGACCTTCCAGATCAATGGCCGGACCATCGACATCCAGGCCTACACCCGGTTCCTGCGGCAGCTGGAAGCGTCGCCCTGGATCATGGACGTCACGCCGGTCTCCGCCATGACGGTCGTGGAAAAGGAACGTCCGGTGACGGCGTTCATCATACGGGCCTCTTATAACCGAGCCGATTCTGCCTACATCCGCACGGCTCCCTTCAGCCAGTCGGTGAGGTAACCATGGAGCTCTCCGGACAGAAGGGAACACCGCTACTCGCCCTGCTGCTCGCGCTGCTGGTGGGATACATCGGCTACACCGGCGCGGTCATCGAGGCGGTCGGGGTCAAGGGCCTTGCCGGGACCCGGGAGCGGATCGTGGCCATGCGGGACACCATCACCAAGTTCGAGGCGGCCACGGACAGCGCGAAGAAGGAACTGGCCCGGGGTACGGTGGCCGACGTGAGAAAGCGGTTGGAGACGTACCGAGCCAGCCTGGTGATGCTGCGCCGGCTGGTGCCGGAGCGGAACGAAGTTCCCAATCTGCTGGACGACATCTCGACTCGCGGCAAGATCCGCGGAGTCACGCTGTCGCAAGTGGTGCCCCAGCCGGTTGAGCCAGGGCCCGCTCCTTTCGACACCTACAAGTACAACATGTCCGTGATCGGCCGCTACGATCAGATCGGCCAGTTCCTGGCCGACGTGGCCAGCCTGCAGCGGATCATCGTTCCCTATGATGTCACCGTGGCAGCCGCCAACAGCAGCGCTGCCAAGGTGCTGGGCGACAGCACCGATGCACTGCTGGAAGCCAAGTTCCAGGTTCGGACCTACGTGAAATCCCCCAGCTCGGAAGGAGAGGCCAGTGGCTCGTAACGCCTTCGCGCTCGCTCTCCTCACCGCCCTGGCGCTGGCGGGCTGCTCCACGATAAAGGGAGCGCTCAACGGAGATAAGGAAGAGAAAGCAGCCCAGGCCAAGATGGTGGCTCTCCGCGCCCGGACCGACAGCCTGAGGAAGGCGCGCCGGATTGCCGACTCGCTTGCCGTGATCCGCCATGCCGCTTGCGTCGACTCGGTGCGCGCCGACCTGTCGAAGCCGGTGGCGGTCAAGAAGACGAAGAGTGCCAAGCGGAAGAAGGCGCCGGCTCCATCGCCGGAACTGATCGCTACTCAGGCCCAGCAGGTCTGCGAACAGATGGAAGGTGCGCCTCAAGGCACGCTGGCGGCCAATCAGCCGCAACCGGCCGTCTCGAGCGACAGCGCCAAGCAGCAGCCCAAGGCCGACAGCGTTTCTGGCATGCACCCAGCGGCTCCGGCGCCCACCGCCTCGGCGGCTCCTGCGCCTGAGATTGCGCAACCGGCTCCGGCTGCGGCGGCGCAGCCCTCCGCGGCAATGCCGGCCGTCGATTCATCCACGGCCAACGCCGGTGCCCAGGATTCGGCTCAGAAAGCAAAGGACCTGGAGTTGTCCCGGGAGACCTTCGCCTACTCCGGCTCGGCCCGGGACCCGTTCAACTCGCTCCTCAACATGGCCAAGAACGGCCCG
>DATKJJ010000495.1:0-6965 GCA_035543695.1 Gemmatimonadales bacterium
GATGGCGCAGCCCGCGTAAGGCGCAATGAACTGCAGGGGCGCGGGATCGGACGCAGAGGCCACCACCACAATGCTGTACTCCATGGCGCCGGCGTTTCGGAGCTTTTCCACCACGTTGGCCACGGTGGAGCGCTTCTGCCCGATGGCGACATACACGCACACCACGCCGGTGCCCTTCTGGTTGATAATCGTGTCCACCGCGATGGCGGTCTTTCCCGTGCCCCGGTCACCGATGATCAGCTCGCGCTGCCCTCGGCCGATCGGGATCATGGCGTCGATCGCTTTAATGCCGGTCTGCAGCGGCTCCTTCACCGGCTGCCGTACGATGATGCCCGGCGCGACCATCTCGACCTGACGCCGGCCGGTGGCCTGGATCGGTCCTCGACCATCAACCGGCTCACCGAGAGCGTTCACCACCCGGCCCAGCATGGCCGGACCCACCGGGACGTCCAGCAGGCGGCCGGTGCGGCGAACCTCATCACCTTCCTTGAGCTTGAGGTAGTCGCCCATGATGGCGGCGCCGACATTGTCCTCTTCGAGGTTCAGCACCAGGCCGGCTACCGTGTCCCCGGTCTCCTGGGCGGTGAACTCCAGCATCTCGCTGGCGATAGCACTCTTGAGGCCATAAATGCGGGCGACACCGTCGCGAACCTCGAGCACGGTGCCGACTTCGCTGACATCTTCGGTGGTCAGGTCCGCGGACGCGATCTCTCGGAGCAGAATCTCCTTGAGCTCGCCGGGACGCAGAATCGATTCAGTGGCCATGGGTCTCGAACAGGGCTAAAAGTAGGTTTCTAAGATAGCTTGTGAAAATAGTCACAATGGTGGTTGGGCGGTAGACAGGCGGAACGACGGAACGATGGCACCTGGGGAATGTTTAGGCTCGGCTTCTGGTGTTCCCTCGCGCAAAGGCCGAAAGGACACCTCGCGGTCCCAACTTCCCCAACTCCTGGATGGACACGTTGGCTATGCGACGCGCGGTGCTGGCGAGGTGGGCGGCGGAGGCGAAGTTCAGGACCCGAACCACCGTGGCGATTGTGTAGCCGGGGTTGCCCAGCAGCTGGGCCGCGCAGGCGATCCGATTCAGATCGATCACCCGCTTGAGATTCGGCGCGCCCCCTGCCCCAAACTGCCGAGACAGATGTTCGCGGCTGACCCGGAGCCGGCGGGCGAGCGCACTGGTCCGCATGGGACACTCCACTTCACCCAACAGGAGGTCCCACGCCGCGCGCTGAATTTTCTCGGTCAGCCGGAGCACCCGTGGTCCATCGGCCAGCGCGCGCCGGCGCTCGGAGGTCATGGACGACCGCACCACCAGCTCGCCGACAATCGGATCGTCCACGCCCTCCACGGCAACGGCGGCAACCGCATTGCGGCAGGCCAGGAGCAGCTCCCCGTCGTCCGGGCGAAACGGCGCGTAAGCGACCAGGGGAATTAGAGGAAGTCGAGCTCGCCACTGAGAGAGTTCGTGCAGGAGGAGGGGTTGCGGCGCCAGGACTACCGCATCGATCAGCCGCTTTTCCATCAGGCGTTGAAGCGCACTCGAGCTCCGGCAGGCCACCACCCGGGGGCCGCCCTTGGGAAGACTCCTTCGCAGCGATGTCAGTGCGGCCCGGCTCTCCAGCAACGCGGCGATCGCGGGCATGTCAGACGGGCGGTCGAACGGTAGGGCGGTCGGACGGTCCGCTCGTTACATCTGCATCACGTTCGATCATCTCCTCACCAGTGGCAGGACCGCCGTCACTCCCGTCGTTTTCAGCTTGACTGACCGACGGACCGCCCGATCGATTGACCGACTGACTGGCCCTTCCTGCCCCGACCGCCACCAGAGTACGCACCATCTCACCAGCCCGCTTGAGCACACCGCGCGCGTTGTCGTAGCTCAGGATCTCCAGCGCCTCGGGCAATGGTCTCCACTGGCAGGCGGTGATCCCCTCATCCACCTGGGGGCAGACCTCGCCTTCCGGACTCTCGAACAGAAAAAAGTGGCAGTATTTGTGGATGTGGCGGCCGCGGAACCGGAAGTGCCAGTCGATTACCCGGATGGGTCCCTGCAGCAGGAGTTGCTGGAGCCCGGTTTCCTCGGCCGTCTCCCGGAGAGCAGCCTCGGCCGGCGACTCATCGCCCTCGAGGTGTCCCTTGGGGAAGCCCCAGTTGTTGTAGGAGTCGCGGATCAGCAGGTATCGCGGTGCCTCTCCCGGAATGCGACGGAACACGATGCCCCCGGCGCTCACCTCCAGCTCGGCGCGACGTTTACTCATCAGAAGACGGAGATCTTGAGATACTTCTTGGGATCAGCCTCGATGGCCTTGATGAGCTCGCGGAATTGCACCACCGTTCTCGTGGTCTCCAGATACAAGGAAGAATCGCTGGTCAGCAGGCCGATCGTGCCAGTGCCGCTCTGCAAGCGGGTCATCAGCGAGTCCGCGGCCTGCACCACCCGGACCAGGGTGGCTTCGTTCGATCGGGCCGCGGCCATCACCGAGCGCAGATCGGCGGCGGCGGCGCGAATGTCCGCGCTCGAGTTTCGGGAGTTTTCCAGGATATCGCGCAGCTGATTGTCATTGGTTGCGCTGTCCAGCCGGGACACTGCCCCCTCGAATGTCCGAGCCACGCCGGAGAAGGCATCCGAGGTGTTCGCGACGTTCTGCCCCACCCGGTCCATTCGTTCGGTTTGAGCGTGGGCGAATTTCACCAAACGGGCGGAGATGGCCGCCAGATCCTTCACGCTCTGCTGCAAATTCTTGAGCGCGGTGCTGTCGAACGCCTGCCCGATCCGCTGGGTAACGTCGGCCACGTCTCCCGCGATCCGGCTGGCCTGCGCGGTGAGCTGCCCGATGTCGGGCAGGGTGGCCCCGGGCCAGGCCTCTCCGCCGGCCTGATCCGATTCAATCAGCGCATTCCGCAGGTTGGGGTCAACCGGCAATGGCTCGAAGGGAACGATATTGGCCGTCCATTCGCCAAAGAGACTGGCTGAAGAGGAAATCACCGCCGGATTGCGGGGCAGCACAACGCTGCGGTCGATGCTGAACTCGGTCTCGACCCACTCATTCTCTACCAGGCGAATGGCTTCCACCCGTCCGACCTTGACGCCCCGAAGCGTCACCGGCCCTCCAACCCCTAAACCACCTACCGTCCTGAAGCGGGCGGCATAGGTGGTCTGCTTCTGGTTCACGTCGGTCTCGCTGAGCCACAGCGCTCCGCCAATCACCAGCGCCAGCGCGGCGAGCACGGCAAGCCCGACGGCAAATTCGTTGCTGCGCTTCACCCGACCGACCTCCGCAACGTGGGCTGGACCAGAGCGGGGCCGGGTCGCCCCTCGATGAACTGGCGCACCACCGGATCGTCCGAGGCTCGCACCTCGTCGACCGAACCGGTATGACGGATGCTCCCCTGATGCAGCAGGGCGATGCGGTCGCCCACCGTGAAGGCGCTGCGCATGTCGTGAGTGACCACGAGCCCGGTGACGCCGAGATCGCGCGTCCGGATGATGAGTTGGTCCATCACCGCGGCGGTGATGGGGTCGAGACCGGTAGTGGGTTCGTCATATAGAATGTAGCGCGGCTTGAGGGCAATCGCCCGCGCGATCCCCACCCGCTTGCGCATGCCGCCGGAGAGCTCGCTCGGCAGCTTGTCCTCAGTCCCGCTGAGTTCCACCACCTTGAGACTCTCCTCCACCCGGGACTGAATCTCGGCCTGACCATGGCCCCGGCGCACCAGCCCCAGAGCGATGTTCTGGGCCACCGTCATCGAGTCCAACAGCGCGGCGAACTGGAACACATAGCCGATCTTTCCCCGGAGGGCGGCCAACTGCTCCCGGTCGAGCTCCTGCACGTCTTCTCCGTCGACCAAAACCCGGCCCCCATCCGGTTCGATCAGCCCCACGATCAGCTTGAGAGTGACGCTCTTCCCCGCTCCCGACGCTCCGATGATCACGGTGTTCTGCCCGTCCGGCACCTCGAGCGACACGCCGTTCAACACCACGCGCGAGCCGAAGGCCTTGGTGACGTTCTCAAGAATGATCATCGATCACACATCATGAGAAGATCCCCGCTGCCCCGCCTCATAGCAGCACCAGCGCCCAGAAGGCGTCCAGCACCAGAATCGCCTCACAGCCCAGAACCACCGCGCGAGTGGTGGACTTTCCCACTCCCTCGGCTCCCCCTTCAGCGGCCAGGCCGCGCAGGCATCCCATCAGGGCCACGGCGCCGCCGAAGCTGGCGCTCTTGATCAGGCCGAACCAGATGTCCTTGAAGCGGTAGAACAGCTTCAGCCCCTTGAAAAAGTCGGGGCTGGAGAGATCGAGCAGGTTGATGGAGGTGATCCAGCCCGAGGCGACGCCCACGCCCATGGCAAAGGCGGTGACCACCGGGAACATCAGGATGGCCGCCAGCACGCGGGGGACGACGAGGTAGGCATAGCGGTCGTAGGCCAGGGTCTCCAGCGCATCCACCTGCTCCGTCACCTTCATGGTTCCCAGCTCAGCGGCAATGCTCGCCCCCACCCGTCCGGCCAGGGCCATTCCGGTCAGCACCGGCCCCAGTTCCATCATGATGGTCTTGCCCACCAGTGCTCCCACGAAGTAGAGCGGAACCGTACCGGTGAAGATGTAGGAGGAGAGGAGCGAGAGGACGATGCCGGTGAAGACCGCGATGAAGAGAGCGATGGGAACCGAATCCACTCCCACAAGCCGCATCTGGTTGGCCAGCAGTGGAAGCCAGGTCCGCACATCGGCGAGCGCGCGGCCCGCCTCTATGCTGCGGCGGCCGAGATGCGCAATGAAGCCCTGGGAGGCGGCGGGGAGGCCTGAGGTTGTGGAGGGAGACACGGGTGCAATTAAGCCGGGAAGCGCTAGGCTGCAAAGCTCGCCAGCGCACGCCCGACCTCACCCTCGCGCAATCGCTTCAGGGCCCGGTCGCGGAGCTGGCGCACCCGCTCCCGAGTGACGCCCAGCATTCCGCCGATCTCCTCCAGGGTATGCTCGCGCCCCCCGTCCAGGCCAAAGTAAAGCCGGAGCACCTTGGCGTCGCGCGGGGCCAGCGATCGGAGCGCATGGTCCACCTGTTCGGTCAGGAAGTGCTCCATCGCCTTCTCTTCCGGATCGCCCTGCTCGTCGGCGATGAAGCGGTCGATCATGGAGCGCTCGGTCTCGTGCTCGACCGGAGCGTCCAGCCGGATGTCGCTGGTGTTGAGCGCCGCCAGGGAGCGCACCACGTCCACGGCGAGACCGGTTCTCTCCGCGATCTCTTCGTAGGTGGGCTCCCGGCGGAGGTCTTGCCGGAGCGTTTCCGAGGTGCGGGTGATCCGGGACAGGTCGGCGGTGCGGTTGAGCGGCACCCGGACGGTGCGGCCCTGGCGGGCCAGCGCCGCGAGGATGGACTGGCGGATCCACCAGACAGCGTAGGAGATAAACTTCACGCCCTGGTCGGGATCGAACTTCCGGGCTGCGGTAAGCAAACCGAGGTTGCCCTCGCCGATCAGGTCGCTCAGGCCCATCCCCCGGTTCTGGTATTTCTTGGCGACGGAGATGACGAAGCGCAGATTGCGCTTGATCAGCTCCTGCATCGCCTCGGCGTCGCCGGCCTGGACCAGACGGGCAATTGCGGTCTCCTGCGGCGGTGTCAGCAGTGGCGTCTTGCTCACCTCGAAGAGATACTGATCGAGGATGTCCCGATCGGCATCGTAAACGCCGAGATTCTTGGAGGCCCGTCTCCGGGTCCGCCGTGGCTTGGCAGACTCGGACTGGGCAAGAATATCGGCGGTCGTGAGGTCAGGAACCGGGTCGGGAAGCGACTCGTTATTCATCGCGACAAGATCACCCTTCATCAGCACGGTTGGCCGTTGTGGCCGGCCATAGTGCCTCGTTGACACACTTTCGGGCACGGGATACGTTTCCGTGCTTGCCGCGGTGCCGTTCGGAGGCGGGACAATAAGTACCGGGGGCGTAGCTCAGATGGGAGAGCGCGTGAATGGCATTCACGAGGTCAGGGGTTCGATCCCCCTCGCCTCCACTTCCCCCTTCGGCCGAGCCAGACCCTGCACTAATAGGTCGTTGCGCCGCGGCCGGTCGGGCGCTAGAATCCTGACCGTTTCGCGGGAATAGCTCAGTTGGTAGAGCACAACCTTGCCAAGGTTGGGGTCGCGGGTTCGAGTCCCGTTTCCCGCTCGTCTAGGGGCCAAGACACGCCCCCGGTTTGGTTTAGTATCGGCCCGAACGGTTTATACCTGAAGCACACGGCGCGGGGTGGAGCAGTCTGGTAGCTCGCCGGGCTCATAACCCGGAGGTCGTGGGTTCAAATCCCACCCCCGCTACTGCAAGGACGGAGAGGGCGGAGAAGACGGAGAGGGCGGAGAGGTGGCTGCTGACGCGGACCTCCCGCGCGGCGGCCCCACCTTCCGCCTTCTCCGCCATTTCCGCCCTCTCCGACCTTCACCACGGGCGGTTAGCTCAGTTGGTTAGAGCGCCACGTTGACATCGTGGAGGTCACAAGTTCGAGTCTTGTACCGCCCATGAGCGCCCTTAGCTCAATTGGATAGAGCATTTGACTACGGATCAAAAGGCTGGGGGTTCGAGTCCCTCAGGGCGCATCTCAAAACCAGCGTGAACGGCGAATAGTCAACGGTGAACGGGTGGGCACCGGCGTACCCCGTTCACCGTTTATCGTTTACTGTTCACGCGGTTTGAAGTACGGGGCGTAGCGCAGCCCGGTTAGCGCGCCTGCTTCGGGAGCAGGAGGTCCCCGGTTCAAATCCGGGCGCCCCGATTGAAGGACCCTACAGTCCAAAGAACGCGAGCCCCGCGTTGTCCTCCAGCACCTTCCGGTGCGGTTCGACCAGCTGCTTCACCGCCGGCGACCCAATCGGGCCGCTCGGGAATACTGTCATCCGAAACGCTGTCGAGTCAGGCTCCCGGCCATGCTTGACGTCATCGATGATGCGGGCGACGTCGAAATCCATGAGCGGGA
>DATKJJ010000496.1:0-5502 GCA_035543695.1 Gemmatimonadales bacterium
CATGTGCGCCAGCTCCCTGGTCCCCGATGGCAGGCCGGCACGGGCGAGCTCCACGCCCAGCTCGCGCCGCGTCAGATGCCCCCGGTCGCCGAGGAGCCGCTCGATGACTGCGGTTGCGCGGGTCATTACCCCTGGGTCGAGCCCGAGCTGGCGATCATAGGTGGACATGCGACGGTGGACCTGGGGCGCGGTGAGCTCCAGCATCCAGTGGATGTCGGCCGAGGCGACGAAGTGCCAGGTGGGACGCAGTATGTGGGTGCGGAGGATGCGGCCACCATCGATGGCCCGTTCGATGGCGGCATCGGTCGCCGCCGAGCGCAGGGCGAGCCCCCACTTGGCGGGGCCGTACTCCTGCGCCTGCACCGCACCAAACCAGGCGACCAGCTTTGCCGGCGGCAGCCGAACCGGGCGGGAGCGGGTGATTCGCTGGTTGTGCAGTCTCTGCTGGGCAATTGCTAGGGTGTCCCCTGACCGGCTGGGCCGTTTGCTCATGCCGGTACTGGGGCGTATGTTAGCCCGACCATCGCCATCCGCTTTTTTCCCCAACAGTAGAGGGCCTATGCGATTCGTCGCTCTGTTCGGCTGCGCGGCACTTCTGGCGGGTTGCACCAAGGCCGAGGACCGATCGGTCGGAGCCGCCAGCACCGCCGATAGCATGGCAGCACCGTCCGCCGGAACAGCGGAGGCGAGGACCATCTCGCTCAGCGACCTGGCGGGAACCTGGAAGGTTCGCAACAGCAATCCGGACGGAAGCAAATCGGTCGAGACGGAAGTCCGCGCCACCGCCGATACCTCGGGGTGGACCATTACCGGACCAGATCGCAAAGCGATTCCAGTCCGGGTACTTGCCGTAGCGGGCGACAGCGTGGTCACCGAGGCCGGTCCCTACGGAAGCTTCGTGTTGAAGGGTGCTCAGGTGACCACCCGCACCGTCTTTCGACTCGAGGGTGACAAGCTAGTTGGTACGACCGAAGCGAGGTACAAGATAGGAGGCCGCGACTCGGTGGCGCAGCGCGTGAACGAGGGAACCAGGATACGGTGAGGCTTCCTAGGGTTTCGTGAAGGCTTTGGCTCCTGCCTGAGCGACCTGGCCGTCCTGCTCCGACATCACACCGCTCACGCCGATAGCGCCCACGACTTGATCTCCCACAAGTAGAGGAATCCCGCCCTCTATGGGAATCGCGCCGGGCAGCCGGAGCACGGCGGTCCTGCCCGACGCGACGGCATCGGCAAACGCTTTGGTGGGACGGCGGAACAAAACGGCCGACTTCGCCTTTTCCTCTGCCACCGCCACGCTCCCGAGCTGGGTACCGTCCAGCCGCCGGAGATGCACCAGGTAACCGCCGCCGTCCACCACGGCGATGACCACGTTCCACTTGTTGCGGGTTGCCTCCGCTTGCGCGGCGTCGGCGATCCGGGTCGCTGCTTCCAATGTGAGAACTGGCTGCGATTGCGCGGCGGCGCGCCGGGAAACCGCGAGACAGCAGCTCAACATGATTCCCACGGCGAGTGTCCGGTGCATGTTTTCCTCTTTGGGCTTCAATGCGACCGACGGCGGCAGTGAACTACTCGTCCTGACGCGCTACAGCGGTGGGCGCGGAGTGACGCCCTAGGTCAGGTTCTCCTGTATGAAGCGCGGACTGAGGTGGACGTCTACCTGGACCAGCGGCTCCTCTCCGATGCACTGAAAGCTGTGGATCTCGCCGGCCTTGATGACCAGGATGTCTCCGGCACCCGCCTCGAACTCCTCTCCATTCACGACATAATGGCCCCTGCCCTCTCTCAGGAACTGGACCTCGTCGTACGGGTGGCGATGGGGACCAGGCCCCCGGCCAGGCAGAGCCCGGAGCAGGAACACCGAAATGTTGACGTCGCCCTGCTCCGCGCCGACGAACTGGTGGGAACTACCCTGGAAGGGAAGATCCTGCTGACGAACCCGATGCATGCAATCGCTATCCTCGTGAGTTGAAGCCGGTCGCTTCCAAACACAATGTCCCGTGAGAGTGGTCGAGGGTAGCCGCGGAAGCTGAGCTCGCTTACACCCGTGTGGCCGATCAGGCGGCCGGTTTCTGCGCGTCTTCGCCTGCTCCGCACCTATCTCTTGCCCAACATACTCCGCACCCAATGCTCGATGATCGCTCCGACCAGCAACACCATCGCGCTGCAAAAGACGACCGCCGGCACCAGTCCCCAGAACTCATGAGCATGCACCGCGAACGTCGGACTTTGGAGCAACAGCCGGCCGACGATGACGATATAGGGCAGGCTCAGGATGTCCAGCCAAAGGTCGTAGACGAACGTCCCACGCTTGGCAGCGGCATCCAAGTATGCCACCACAAACACGACGAGATAGATGGCCACCAGGAGCCAGCCGAGCGGGGATCGCACCACTCGCATGGAGCGCGAACGCCTACGGAACCCAGAGCCAGTGTTTCATCGGGACCGCACGAGGTTGGGCTTGCCCCGTACCCCGGCGAACACCACCAGAAGCTTGGCCGGAGTCGATCCTCGATTCTTCCCGTTGTGCCAGGCATTAATAGCTTCGACGAATGAATCTCCAGCCTTATAGCTGTGGCTTCCACCGCCCTCTATCTCGACCTCGATCGCTCCTTCCAGCACGTAGACAAACGCCGGATACAGATGCATATGTCGACCCGTTTCGCCGCCCGGGCCGATGCCCACCCGCAATGCGGTGACCTCCGCGCTGTCGGTTGCGGGATAGGTGATGCGTCCGCCTGCATTGGTAACGTTGCTTTGGAGAATGGGCGTTGACGAGAAGTTTACTTGGGCCGCGAGAGGTGCGGCCAGAATCGCGGCGACAACAATGGCAAGAAGCTCTCTCTGGATCATGGACGTCTCCCAATTCCAAAGTCGCTGCCTAGCGGACCGCCCTCAGACCCGAAGAATCCCGGTGCCTCGCCAGAAACTCCCGCACCGACTGGATCACCTCGGTCCGGTGTGAATCGAACACGTAGTGATTGGCCCCGTGCAGCTCCAGTAACTTCGCCGTTCGGAGCTCGCGTCGGACCCGGGCCCGCTCGGCTCCGGCCCAGCGCTGCAATGCGGCAGTGAACCGGCGCGCGGCGTCCTGATGAGGCGGGTCGAGTGGCGAATAGAAGGGAAAGACCTGGCCTACGGAGTCCACCACGGCATAGATGACCAGCGCCGGAGCGCCCACGGCCACATAGTTGGGATGGCCACAGCCGGCGAGGATGAGGGAGTCGATAGTTGGGGGCGTTACGTCGGCAACGAGGTGGCCGGATGAGTCATATCGACCGATCGAGCGCAGCTGGGCCTCGGGAATGTGCATTCCGTACACCCGCCGGAGATAAGCCTGCACTGCGAGGGGGGAGGCCGAGTCGCGCGCCTGCATCGGCGGGGGCGCCGGAAACTGGCCGAGCATCTGCTGCAGGTTGCTGTGGTCGTAGGCGGCGTCCAGGTAGACCAGACTGGTGACCCGAGCGGGATAGGTGCCGGCAAAGGCGGTGAGCTCGTCGCCGGCGATCGAGTGGCCCACGAGAGCCACCCGCGGGAGACCGAGCGAGTCGAGCACGGCGCGAAGGTCGGCCACCCGGCCGGCCAGGTCATAGCCGCCCGGCGGCTGGCTGGACGCTCCGTAGCCTCGGCGCGTGATCGCGACGACGTGATGATCGTTGGTGAACTCGGGAGCGAGGTCATCAAAGCCATGGGCCACATCCTGCAACCCGGACAGGAAGACAAGCGGCGGACCGGAGCCACCCCAGTCGAGCACCTCGAGCCGAACATCGGGCGCGACCGATACGAAGCTGACACGGTGGGGTGAAGCATCGCTCCATGACGTCAGCGAACCATGAGCGGGGCTAGCGGAACGACTACACGCCAGCAGGAGCAGGCCGATGCAGAGCAACATGCTCTGGGCGACGACTCGGCAGATGAGAGACAAGTTGGGCTCCGCCCCCTCGCTATGCCCGGGGAGCACAACGCGCGGACGAAACCGGCACGGAGCTCCGCCCACTCGATTCGCTCGGGGTGACACCTTCTGACCGCCTGACCGCCTACCGTCTGGCCGCTATCCCCGGCGACGGCTTCCTCGGCACCGGCTGGACCGGAGTCTTGGGTCCCCGCGGCAACAGCTCGGGCAGATTCGCCAGCTCAAACGCGGTAACCGCCATGACCGCCGCCGCCTGCTTCAGGTCGCCCGCGACCGCGTGGTCGTAGGTATCAGTCTGCGAATGGTGCGTGTGATCGTAGCCCCGCTCCAGCTGATCGAAGTTGAATCCGGGTACGCCGTAGGGGAGGAACGACAGGTGATCGGTTCCGCCCTTGTTGGCGTCGCGCACGCTGTCGGCCTTGAGTGAGGCGACCGGCGCAAGCAACTGCTTCCAGAGGCCCTCGAGGTCCTTCCTTCCCTGCAGCGCCTGGCCGGTGATGGCACCGGTTCCATTGTCCAGGACCAGCACCGCCTGGATGCTGTCGGCCTCCTGCTCATGTTGCGCGGCATAGGCCCGCGAGCCGAGCAGGCCCTCCTCTTCACCGCTGAACAGAATGAACCGGATCGTGCGCTTCGGCTTGAGCCCGGAGCGCGCAATGGCCCGAGCGGTCTCCAGCACCACCACAGACCCGGTGCCGTTGTCGGTGGTTCCGGTGCCGAGGTCCCAGCTGTCGAGGTGGGCGCCGAGTATGACGACCTGACCCGGCCGGTCGGCGCCCTTGATCTCGGCTACGGTATTCCACTGCTGCACCGGCGACTTGCCCAGCTGATTCTGGACTCGCGCTTCGACTTGGGGGGTCACCCCTTCCCCGATGAGCCGGGTGAAGAGGGTGTAGTCCTCGTGAGAGATGACCAGACTGGGCAGCGGTGACAGCCGGAGGGGCGAGCCGCTCATGGTCATCAGCCCGTGCTCCTTGGACCCGTCGATCAGGGTGCCGAGGGCGCCGGCGGCCTTGAGGATGTAGGGGAGATCCAGCTGGAACTGCCGTCGCGCCAGAACCGCGGGGGCCGAGGTGTCGGCCGTGAGAGTGGCGCGGAGCTTTCGCTGCTCATCCAGGCGGGTTGAATCCTGCGCCGTCATCTCCGGTCCGTCGGGGTTCCACAGGGTGAACGGCGGCCGGGGCAGGACCCAGGCTCCTTTCACCTTCGACTTGTAGACCGCGAGGCTCTCGGGGGTGGAGAGATCCGTGAGGACCACCGGACCGGCTACGCCCTTCCCGCCGGTTCCCTCAGTCCAGGCCCAGCTGTGGGCGGTGATCGCCCGACTGAAGGGCTGGAGCAGCCGCATGGCGGCATCACCCCGCTGCCACGTGACCCCGAACTCGTACGGCTCCAGCTTGGCTGAAAGACCGTAGGCCTGAAAGCGGGACGCGGTCCATTCATTGGCCCGGCGCATGGCAGGAGACCCGGACAGCCGGGGCCCGATGACGTCCGTGAGATGCTGCAGGTTCTGCATCACCTCGGAGTGATTCATGGCCTGGTCGATCAGCCGTCCAGTGCCGGCGGTGTCGACGGAGGACTGTGCTGCGAGT
>DATKJJ010000497.1:0-7592 GCA_035543695.1 Gemmatimonadales bacterium
GAGCCGGGCCGGGGCACGACGTTCACCGTCCTCCTGCCGGTGCCACGGGAGCCACGTGCGTCGGATCGGGTCAGCGGGCATTTCCCGGTGGAGCACGGGCTCCAGGGCGCCGGAACCATCCTGGTGGCCGACGACGAAGAGGGCATCCGCGCGCTGGTGTCGAATGTGCTCGGAGATGCGGGGTACACCGTCGAGCTGGCGGAGGACGGGCAGCAGGCAGTGGAGCGGCTGCGCGTCCTCGGAGACGATGTGCGGCTGATCCTCCTGGACCTGACGATGCCCGAGCTGGGAGGAGCCGAAGCGGCCACCGAGCTACGCAGGATGCAACCGAACACTCCGATTGTGGCGATGAGCGGCTATGGCGACATCGAAGTGCTGCAGCAATTCAGCGAAGCCGGCGTGGACGAGTTTCTGCCCAAGCCGTTCACGCCGGAAGAGCTTGCCGCCAAGGTGCGGGATGTGCTCACACCGGTTTCCTGAGATCTTTTCCTCCTGCCAGATCCCAAGTCGGCTCCGCCGCCGTTGTTGTCCTACAGATGCACGGGGCGAAGCCGGCTGGTGGTCCGGTTCCGCAGTCGGTCAGAAGATGTAGCGCACCCCCGCCTGGAACTGCCGCGGCTCTCCCAGGCCGCTCCTGATGGTTCCGTCGAAGACCAGGAAGGTGCCCGCCGTGGACGGATCCTTGAAGTTGTCGTGATTCGTGATGTTGAATCCCTCGAAGATCAGCTCCAGCGCACGGTCGCGGGCAAAATACAGCGGCTTGGACAGACGGATGTCCCAGGAGAAATAGGCATTGTCTCGGCGGATGGTGTTGCGCTGGAGCACGTGCCCATCGGGACAGATCCGCTGCGACGGCTGGGAGGCTCGTACCCCCGTGCCCACATTGGCCGGGCCGCAGACCTCGGAGGTTGGCTGCGCGGAGTAGGCGCTCAGCCGGTTGTTCAGGAAGACATCGCCCGGAAGAACTGCCAGCACCCAGGCATTGAAGCGGTGGCGTTGGTCGCGGTCGCTCCAGTTGTATTCCTTCTCCAGCGAGTCGGCCCTGGCGTAGCGGAAGGTGAAGGGATCGCGCTCGTTGTCGTCGTCGGCCTTGTCCCAGCTCAGGGTGTAATTCAGCTGGAACTCGAGCCGGGGGTTCAGGGCGCGCCGGAGCTCCGCGGTAATGCCGTTGAAGCGGGACCGGGCCGTGCTCTGCACCACGGTCAAGCTACCCAGCCCCGGGGCGCCCCCGGGCGCGAAGGCGGTAGACCAGGGACCCACCGTGTCATTGCCGAATACCGGATCGTTGGCATTGAAGAAGCGGGTCAGGTTGTCGGTTCGCGCATGGGTGTAGCTCAGGCCGGCCGCAATCCCCTTCCCGATCTCCCGTTCGTACCCGACCGTCGCGGTGAACGTGCGAGGGTTCACGAAGTCCTTGTCGAAGACGAAAATTCCCGGCTCGAAGGGCGCTCCCGGCGGCGTCGGGAGCAGCTGCCCGTACGCCGGCGGAGCCCCGAGGATTGGGGTGAGCGCGCTGTTGCGGAAAATGCTCTGGCCGCGCGAGCCATCGGTGCTCCGGCTGCTGGCCAGGTTCAGCCCGGGAATGCGCGCGTAGTAGATGCCGGCGTTGGCGCGGATTATCTGCTTGCTGTCGCCGTTGATGTCATAGGCGATGCCCAGCCGGGGCTGGAACATGTTGTAGTCGGAGGGAATGGTTCCGTCGCCGGGAAATTCGAAGCTGCCTTTAGGCGTGACCGAGGTGGTGCCGATCAGCGGCTGATAGAACAGGTCGGGGATCGGGGTGATCAGGCTGGGCTCGATCTGCGCCTCCCAGCGCAGCCCGTAGTTGAGGGTCAGGTTGGATTGCGGCTTCCAATTATCCTGGAGGAAAAGCGCGAGCTCATTCTGAATGATCGTCTGAGTGCCCGCCTCATCCACCGTCAGTCCATTCAGCCCTGCCTGCTGCAGGTAAAGCGTCACTGGTCCGGTGATCGTAGTTCCGCCGGGACAGGCCCCGCTGGTATTCGAGCTGCCGTCGGAGCACTCGACGTACCCGGGGTTGGCCACGTAGCTCAGGAAGCCTGGCACCGTGGTAAAGCCGATCCGCCCATTGCCGAATCCCCTGAAGGTCTGATCGACCCCAGTCCGATTCCACTCGCCGCCAAACTTGAACAGATGGTTGCCGCTGACCACAGATACGTTATCCAGCACCTGAAAGCGGTAGTCGTGCGCATCCACCGGGATGAAGTACGGCATACCAATCCGGTAGCCCTGAAAGGACCCGTCGGGGGCCACAAACCCGATATCGGTGTCGGGGAACGGCCGGCCGACTGTCGGATTGGTTGCCCCTTCGTAGGGTCGCGGCCGATCCTCTCGCGCCCACTGGAAACGGAACTCGTTGGAGAGCGCCGAGGAGAAGAGTGTGGTCAGGCTGCCGTTTACGGCATGAGAGAAGTCCCGCTCGAGCGCGTTGGCGCTGCGGCTCCAGAAGTCCACGTCGAAGGTGCCGTTCTCCTGGCGGGAGTTGGTGTAGTTGTATTTGAGCGACGCGTTGCTCTTCCCACCCAGCTTGAAGTCGAGCTTGGCGAGAAAGGCATTTGCATCATTGGTCCGGCTGATCGGGCCGAAATCTCCCTGCAAGGCTCCGCTAAACGCGGTGTCTACGAAGGCAAGGAGTGCGGGGTCGATTGCGCCGAGGCGGTCGGTCTGCTTGGTCTCGTCATAGACCTGCTGATCGTAAGCCAGGAAGAAGAACACCTTGTCCCGCGCTATCGGACCGCCGAGCGTGGCGCCGAACTGATGTTGCTGAAAGTCAGGCGTGAAGCCGGTGGTGCCGCCGGCGGGGAAGGTGTGGGTGAAGTCGGCCGAGAGTGCGTCGTACTTGCCGAAGTAGTGAGCCGAGCCGTGGAACTGGTTGGTGCCCGACTTGGTGATGATGTTGACGAACCCGCCGCCGGAGCGTCCGAACTCGGCGTTGGCCCCGTCCGATACCACGACAAAGTCCTGGACCGCGTCGAGGTTGAAGGTGAAGGCCGGGCGCTGGCCGCCACGCTGTTCACCGAAGAACGGATTGTTGAAGTCGGCTCCATCCACCGACACGTTGTTGTGGATGCCCCGCTGGCCGCCGATGCTGATCTCGTCCCCATCGGGACCTTGGACCGTCGCGACGTTCGGGGTCAGCGTGGTGTAGTTGAAGATATTGCGGCCGTTGTTCGGCAGCCCTTGCACTGCCTCCACCCCGAGTCGGGTAGCCGATTCCGACTGGGTCGGGTCCACCCCCCGCTGGGGTGCGGCGACCGTCAGTTCCTGCAGTTGCACCACCTGTGGTGCCAGCGCGAAATTGATCTCCACCGTTTCGCCCAACCGCACCTGGACGCTATCCCGCCGGTCCTCCTGGAACCCCACCGCTCTGGCTGCAACGTCGTAGGTACCCACTCGAAGCAACGTCGCGATGTAGACTCCGCTGGCATTGGTGGTGAGGGAGCGCTCAGCGTTGGTGGAGAGGTGGCGCAGCGACACGTGGGCGTCAGCCAGCGGATGGCCGGTCGAGTCCGTCACGGTGCCTCTGATCACACCAGTGGTGGCCTGGGCCTGCGCCAGCGCCAGGGAAGGCGCAGCCAGCAGGGAGGCGACGATAGGGAGGGCGGAGAAGACAGAACGTCGGTGTGAGTCCATGGCGCGAGATTCCCTTTCAACGAACCGGAGGGCGATGGGGCGTGCCGCGATATGGGGGAACGGCGGATAGCTTACCGCGGCCTGCGGATGGTCGCAAGGAGTCCGGTGTGTGGCGGGTCACAGACCGGGGGCAACCTCACGTTGAATTTGCATAGTTCCGGCATTCACTTAGGCTCATCCGCCGGGCTTCGGAGCCACATGACTGACAGCGGGGCCGCACACCGGATCACCGGATCAGAAATTCTGGCCCGCGCGTCGCGCATGCGCTCCCGGGTGGACTGGAGCCGGTTGAGCGTCGGTGCCAAGGGTTTTCTCCTCACCATTGCCACCGCGATCGTGTTCGACCAGCTCGCTCGCCACGGCATGCCGGTGGTGCACCCCTTCGCCTTTCTCCTACTCACCGTCGTCTACTCCACCTACAGCGGCGGCCTGCGGTGGGGGATCGCCAGTGCGGTAGTCTCCCTGCTGTATGCCCGGCACTACCTGGCAGAGCCGGGATTCATTCTCCGCTACACCCCGGAAAACGCCTACACGCTGCTCGGCTTTCTCCTGGTTTTTCCTGTAACCGTTTTCCTGGTTGCCAGGATGAGAGACACCGCGGAGCGGGCCCGCGGCCTCGAGTTTTCCCGGGCGGAGGCGGAGCGGCTGGATCGCCGGCTCTCCTTCTTTGCCGAGGCCAACCTGATCCTGGCCGCTTCACTGGATCATGAGGCCACACTGCGCAATCTCGCCCGCCTGAGCGTGCCCACTCTGGCCGACTGGTGTGCCATCCATATAGCCAACGAGCAGGGCCAGCTTGAGTTCGTTACCGCCGCCCATCGCGATCCGGCCAAGGACCTGCTGGTTCGGGCGCTCTGTGAGTCCGGCTCCCAGCGCCCCCCATTCGGCCGTTCAGACGGGGGAAGTTACGGTCCGGTGACGGACGAGGTGCTCCGGGCCCATGCTGAAGATCCCGAGCAACTCAAGCTGCTTCGGGTCCTCGCTCCGCGGTCGTTCATCCGGGTGCCGCTGCTGGCCCGCGGCCACACCGCGGGAATGCTGACGCTGGTGGCTGGGCCGGAGTCCGGGCGTGTCTACGGACCCGACGACCTCAGCTTTGCACAGGAGCTGGCGGGCCGCGCTTCCTTATCGGTCGAGAACGGCCGGCTGCAGCGCGACGCCCAGGAGGCCAGCGAGCGCTACGGGATGCTGTTCGGCAGCAATCCTCTGCCCATGTGGCTGTTCGACATCGCCACTCTGGCCTTCCTCGACGTGAACGAGGCCGCCATTCGCCACTACGGCTACAGCCGGGACGAATTCCTCGCCATGACGATCATGGATATTCTGCCCCTTGAGGATGCTCCCGGCGTTCACCATGGCCTCGAGCGAACCGCGACCGCCCGGGGCGACGTAGCTCTGATCCAGCACCAGCGGAAGGACCGCAGCATTGTGGACATGGAGCTGGTTTCCCACGAGATGGACTGGAACGGCCGGCGGGCACGCCTGGTGCTGGCCACCGACATCAGCGAGCGCACCCGAACCAGAGCCGCATTACACCAGAGTGAGGAACAGCTGCGCCAGGTTCAGCGGATGGATGCGGCCGGCCGGCTCGCCGGGGGCGTGGCGCACGATTTCAATAATCTGTTGACTACCATTCGCGGCTTCAGTGATCTCCTCCTGCGCGACACTCCCGTGGACGACCGGAGACGGAAAGACATCGAGCAGATCCGGAAGGCCGCTGATCGGGGAGCGATTCTCACCCGGCAGCTCCTGAGCTTTGGCCGACAGCAGACTCAGAATCCCCGGCCCCTGCAGCTGAATGCGGTGGTCACCGGCATGCAGGGTCTCATTCAGCGTCTCATCGGTGCCGACATCAATCTTGTCACGGAGCTGCGTCCTGGACTGGGCGAGATGAAAATGGACCCTGCCCAACTGGAGCAGGTCCTGGTCAACCTGGTTCTCAACGCCCGGGACGCCATGTTATCGGGCGGAACCTTGACCATCGAAACGGGAGAGCGGCAGATCAGCGGGGCCCGGGGCCGTTCGGTGAAGCCCGGCCGGTACGTGGTGCTGGCGGTCAGCGATACGGGCAGCGGGATGGATACCGATACCATGTCCCACATGTTTGAGCCGTTCTACACCTCCCAGGCACCGGGGAGTCGCACCGGTCTCGGCCTGTCCATCGTGTACGGCATCGTGAAGCAGAACGGAGGCGTGGTTCGGGTGTCCAGCGAGCCGGGACTGGGTACCACGGTGAAGATCTTCTTTCCCCTGGCGGAGGCGGACGAGCAGAGTGTATCCGAAACGCCGGCTTCAGTCCGGGGTGACGAGACGGTGCTGCTGGTGGAAGACGAAGATGGGGTGCGGGAGCTGATCTGGAAGATTCTGACGGACCATGGCCACACGGTACTGGAAGCGCGGCACGGGCGCGACGCCCTGGCAATCGCAGCCGACTACAAACATCCGATCGAGCTTCTGTTGTCCGATGTGGTTATGCCCGAAATGGGAGCGAGCGAGCTGTCCGATCAATTGTTGGCCGAGCGGCCCGGACTCAAGGTCCTGTACATCTCGGGATATACCAGCGATGAAGTGGTTCGACGCGGCATCAGCCGGCAGGACGCCGCGTTTATTCAGAAGCCGTTTACGCCGGAAGAATTGATGCGGAAGGTGCGAGAACTGTTGGATCAGGGCGAGAAGGTTACCTCACCCTTGCCTGCAAGCTCCTGAGCACGTCGGGGCTCGGCTCCCCCCGCAGATACAGCATTACGTCTCCGATTGCCCACCGTAGGCTCCCTGCTGGGGCGCTGAGTGCCTGGCCCGAGGCCATTCGCTGCTGATCGAGGAGGATCAGCCGGCCTCTATTATCGACATACACCACTCGGACCACCGGACGACCGGACGTGGTACCCGGAATCAGCTGGGTCCGGGTCAAACCGATGAGCTCCGGTGTCATCCCCTCGATCACGTGCACCGGGCCACCCAGTTGCTTCACTGCCTCATCCAACCCGATTCGCATGTACACCTGAGACCGCTGTTCCAGAGTAGGTGGCCGGGGAGCCGGCTCGGACTCCGGCTCAACCCGAGCGGGTGGCAGTGCGGCGGTGGCGGCGTTGGCTCGCTGCCGCTGTCTCTCCCGATCCAGCTCGGCCAGCGCTGCTGCTGCCGCCCGTCGGGTGGCCGCAGCATCGGCATCGCTCGCCGAACCCTCCCGCTGTGCGGTGGTGGCCACTCCCCCAGCTGCCGCCACATTGGCGCCGCTGTCCTCAGTAGCCTCCGCCAATGCAGTAGAGTCAGCTGCGGCTGAATCTGCGGCGGCGGAATCCTCCCGATCGGCCGCCAGGGCGGAGGTATCGACCGCAACCTTGGCCCGGGCCGGCGCGGGCGTGGGCACTGGCGCCGGGGCCCGCTGCGGCTGGATGCGGCTCTGTTTGGTCTCGCGGGTAGCGAGGGTAGACTCGGGCTTTCGGCTCTCCGCCGGGCTCACCACCGGAGGTTGAGCGGCTGGCTGGGAGACCGAGGTGAGATCCCGGTCCGACAGCATCGGATGGCTCGGCTGCAGAGCGCGTCCGATGAGCTTGCCACCAGCGAGCACCCCGGCCAGGACTGCCGCCATGGCGAGGCCCCGGATCCAGCGTCTCCGGGTGGCATGCGCATCGATCGGATCGGGCACCAGGAGTACTGGTGGCTCGTCCCACGCCAGAGGTTCATGGGCTGGCCGGAGAGGCTCATGGGCTGGCAGGGAAGGCGGCGGCGGTGGCTCTGCTCGGGGAGGCTCCGGACGGCCTCGCGGGGCGCTGGCTGGCACTTCCATGGCTCCCACCAGGCGGTCAGCCTCAGCCAGCACCTGCTTTACTTCCTGGAGACGGGAGCCACAGGCTACACAGCTCCCCAGGTGCTTCTGGATCTCGCTGACTTCCGCCAGATCCAGCTCACCGTCGAGGAGCGCGTGCAGCGTGCCT
>DATKJJ010000498.1:0-2020 GCA_035543695.1 Gemmatimonadales bacterium
TTCAGCCGGGCGCCCTTCCTCATCGCTGGGCCCTGCGTGATCGAACCGGGAGATGTGCTGCTGCGGGTGGCAGAGGTGCTCGCGGGGCTGGAGCGCGATCTCGCCATCCCCGTTTGCCTGAAGGCGAGCTTCGATAAGGCAAACCGTTCTCGTCTCAGTGCGAGTCGTGGGCCCGGCCTGCAGGAAGGACTGCGGGAGCTCGAGCGGGCCCGGTCGGAGAGCGGTCTCCCCATTCTCACCGATATCCACGAGCCGCAGCAGGCGCTCCCCGTGGCCCAGGTCGCCGATGCCTTGCAGATCCCGGCCTTCCTCTGTCGCCAGACCGACCTGCTGATCGCCGCGGGCCGCGCCGGGAAACCGGTCAACGTGAAGAAAGGGCAGTGGCTCGATCCTGAGGCCATGCGCGGAGCAGTGGAGAAGGTGCGGGGCGCTGGGGCTCCGGAAGTCGCGGTGACGGAGCGCGGCACCTTCTTCGGATACGGTGACCTGGTGGTGGACATGCGGAACTTCAGCCGTCTCCGTTCCGCGACTGGAGCGCCGGTGATCTTCGATGCCACCCACTCGGTGCAACAGCCGGGACAGGGAGACGCCGGCTCCAGTGGAGGCCAGCGCGAATTCATCCCCCCGCTTCTGGCCGCCGCGGCGGCGGCCGGAGCCGACGGCTTCTTCCTCGAGACCCATCCGGATCCCGCCGCGGCGCTCAGCGATTCCGCCACCCAATGGCCGCTCGACCGGATAGTCGATCTGGTCGGACAGACCCTCGATATCTGGGGCAGAGCCCGGGTATGAGCGGACTTACTGCCGTCGCGGCGCGCAAGGTTCGGCTGCTCGGTCTGGACGTCGACGGAGTACTCACCGACAACGGCGTGTACATCGGCCCGATCGCGGGGGATCGGGTCGAGCTGAAACGGTTCGACATTCAGGACGGACTGGGCCTGATCCTGCTCAAGACGGCGGGGATGCCGGTGGTATGGGTCAGCGGGCGCGCATCGGAGGCGACCGCACTTCGGGCGGCAGAGCTGCGAGTCGAAGAACTGCTGCAGGTTCCCGGTCCGCGGAAAGCCGCGGCCTTCGAACAGGTCCTGCAGCGCCTCGGCATCGGGTGGCACGAGGTTGCCTTCGTGGGTGACGATCTGGCTGACCTGCCGATACTGCGACGAGTCGGACTCCCGATCGCAGTCTCCAACGCCGTTCCCGAGGTGAAAGCGATCTCCGCGTATACCACCAGCGCTCAAGGCGGCCATGGCGCCGTACGCGAGGTGATCGAGGCATTGCTTCGTGCCCGCGGCGAATGGCCTGACATTCTGGAGCGCTACTTCAGGGAGCAGGCCGCCGGTGCCGCTTGAGGAATCGGACCTGATTCGGGTTGGACGGCGGGTCTTGCAGCTCGAGGCTACCGAAATCTCCGCCGCGGCGAGTCGGCTGGATTCGGCATTCGCCCGGGCCGTGCGCCTGCTGGCCCGCGCCAAGGGCCGGGTGATCGTGTCCGGCGTGGGTAAATCCGGTCTCATCGCCAGGAAGATTGCCGCCACCTTGACGTCCACCGGCACTCCGGCCTCGTACCTCCATCCGGTGGATTCCTTGCACGGTGATCTCGGAATCGTAGGGAAGGACGATGTGGCGATCGTGCTCAGCAATAGTGGCGAATCGGAGGATCTGTTCTCGCTGGTGGGCTCGCTTCAGCGGCTGAGCGTCCCGATCATTGCCATCACCGGCGCCATCGACTCCGCGCTGGCGCGGCTGGCTTCGGTCGTCCTCGATGGCCGGGTCCGGGAGGAGGCTGGTCCCGACACCGTCGCCCCCACCACGAGCACGAGCGTGGCATTGGCCCTGGGCGATGCGCTCGCCATAGCGCTGATGGAGGAAAAGGGGTTTCGGGGAGAAGAGTTCGCCAAGGCGTTCGCCCAGAGACACCCCAAGGGCAGCCTGGGTCTCCGACTCCTCCTTCGGGTGCGGGACGTGATGCTGCCGCCGGGCCACCTGCTGCGCTCTGAAGTCCCCATGAGAGAGGCTGTCGTAA
>DATKJJ010000499.1:0-4067 GCA_035543695.1 Gemmatimonadales bacterium
AACATGTCCAGCCCACTGCGGAACACTCCTCGTCCGGTGAAGAAGCTCCGCGCCGCACCCACCCCGAAGTGCGACAGCATCGCCAGGGCAAAGGCGGTCCAGATCGCGCCGGGTCCGTTGTCGAACAGGAACGGCGCTACCGGGATAAATGCTCCGAACGCGGTCGCGATGCCGGTGATCCAGGCTTCCCGCATCGGCGTGCTGGTGGCCTCACCGATCTTGAGCTCCTCCCGCACCTTCTCCTCCAGCGCCTTGTCCGGATCGCGCATCACCTGGCCGGCCAGGGTCTCCGCCTGCCCGGCCGGGATCCCCTTTGCCTGGTACAAGAGACTCAGCTCCTCCCGCTCCAGGTCGGGCATCAGCCGGATCTCTTCCTTCTCCATGGCGATCTCGTGCTCGAACACCTCGCGCTCACTCTTGGCCGCGAGATATCCGGACGAGCCCATGCTCAAGGCATCGGCCACCATTCCCGCCAGCCCCGCCACCAGGACCGCGTGCTCAGCCGCCTGGAGATTTCCCTGCGCTCCGATCATCCCGGCGACCAGACCAAAGTTGGCGGTCAGCCCGTCGTTGAAGCCGTATACCAGGTTTCGAAGCAGACCGCCGGCCCCGGTCTTGTGCCACGGCTCGCCCGATCCGCCGCTGATGCCGGCCAAAGTCTCCGCGTGTTCCGCCGATTCTTTCGCCAGCGTGAGTGCGGTCGGCCCGGCGGTCCCTTCGGGCGACTCGCGATAGAGATTGAGGTACCCTTTGACCTCCCGCCCCTCCTCCTCCAGCAGCATGGGCAGGAGGACTCCACTGCCCAGCCGCCGGGCCAGCCAGGCCCGCATCCGGGCACCCCGGGACGGCGACGGCACCTGCACTGAATGCCCGTTCTCTGCCAGCAGCTTCCGCCACATCTCCACGTGGCGGTCTTCCACTCCGGCCAGCTTGCGATAGATGTCGGCCCTTCCGGGGTCTCGTTCGGCCAGGGCCAACTCCCTGTAGAGGAAGGCGGCGTCGGCCTCGTCTTCGAGATGGTGCAGCCATTCGTGAGGGGGAGACTGGGGGGAGGTGGCGGTCATCGCTGCATGATAACAGTGTGAACGGTGAACGGTGAACGGTGAACGGTGAATGGTGAATGGTGAACGGTGAATGGTGAATGGTGAATGGTGAACGGTCAACGGTGAGTGGTGAGTGGTGAGCTCGTATGGTTTCCCAATACGGATAGACCTGGAATCGAAAACTCCGGCAAACGGAATCCCCGCCAGTCGGTGGCCTGGAACCGCCTCACCGTTCACCTTGCGACGGATTACTGTTCATGGGTAGGAACTGGACGCTGCAACGGTTTAGGCCGTCCCGGCATCCCTAAAAACGTTATGACGGGGACTCTGTTGATGGATTCGTCGCTGCTCGCGAATGCCGATACTGTCGTCGCTCGCGCTCGAACCGGAGATCCGGAAGCGCTAGCCTCGCTGTACCGGGCATTCGAAGTGCCGGTCTACAACCTGGCGCGTCGAATCTGTCGCACCACGGAAGACGCCGAAGACGTCCTCCAGGAGACCTTTTTCGAGGTCTGCCGGAGCATCGGCCGATACCGGGAAGAGGGAAGCCTGTGGGGCTGGGTTCGCACCATCGCCGCCAGTAAGGCGCTGATGCGGATCCGCCGGAACAAGTATCGCGATACCGACGAGCTGCACGATGAAGTCGTGGGCAGGCGCCAGGAAGACAGCCATCTCAGAATGGATCTGGAAGCAGCACTCGAGCGCCTCTCGGAGACCAGTCGGGCCGTGGTCTGGCTCCACGACGTCGAGGGGTACACCCACGAGGAGATCGCCTCGATGATGGGCAAGACCCCCAGCTTCTCCAAGTCCCAGCTCGCCCGGGCCCATACCCGGCTCCGGACCTGGTTGGGGGAGGAGGGGGCGGCATGAGCCAGACCCATCTGTCCATGGACGCGCTGCTCAGCCTCCGGGAGCCCGGAGTCGAGCCCGGCACCGCCACCGCCCGCGAGCATCTGAACCAGTGCCCCGTCTGCCAGGCCGAGCTGGATCGGCTGCATCAGCGGGTGGCGCGGCTCAAGGCGATGCAGCCGCTGCGGCCCGGGCGGGACCGGTGGCCGGAAACCAATGCCCGGTTTCGGGCGGAGCGGCGCCGGCGGACCACTCGGTTGGCCGGTCTCAGCGGGTTGGCCGCGGCGGCGTCGCTGGCGGCGGTAATCGGCTTGGGCCGGATGGCCCAGCCGATCCACGCCACGGCAGAGCAGCTATACCAGACCATGGAGCGGTCGCAAGCGCTGGAAAGCGCGCTGAGCCAGTACAACCCTGAGGGCCGGGTGCTCGATGGCCGGACCGCCGGCATGGCGCAGGAGCTGGAAGATCGTATCGCGCGAGTGGATCGGGAGTTGGAGGCCACCGAGTTGTTGCCCCAGGAGGCGCCGGAAGACCAGCTGCTCAAGCTCTGGCGTGAGCGGGTAGGGCTGCTGGACGCCTTAATGGACGTGCATGTGACCCGCGCCAGCAATGCAGGACTCTAGGGCCCGGAGGAACATGTCCATGTCGCGGTTCATCGCTCTGGCAGCCGGCATTGCGCTGGCGGGACCCTCTGCCACCGTCGGATTGGCTCAGGAGCCGGTTCGGGGGAACGCGCCCGAGCCGCTCGAGCTCCGGCTCGACCGGGGTCCCGACCGGATGCTGCAGGTGGTGATGAACCGCAGGGCCAGGCTCGGCATCAAGATCAACCTGCGCGCTCGCCAGACCGACTCGCTCGGAGCCTACGTCGAGGCGGTCACTCCCAACGGTCCGGCAGCCAAGGCCGGCATTCTCTCCGGCGATATCATTACCAAGGTCAACGGGAAATCCGTCCTGGCTGGCGGTCAGGCGGAGGGTGGTGCCAAGGAGTCGCTGCCGGGCCTCCGGCTGATCGAGCTGGCCGCCAGGCTCGAGCCCAACGACACCATTCCCATCGAGTTCCGCCGGGGCAAGGACCGGAAGACCGTTTCGGTAATTACGGCCGATGAGCCTGAGGTACTGTTTCAGGGTGGGGAGCCCGGCGGCCGGTCGTTCGCCTTCCGCTTCCGCCCCGACGGGCCCACCCGGACCGTCATGCCGCTGGATGATGACCTGGAGGAGCGGGTCAACAACTCGGTCTTCCTGGCCGGATCTCCCCTGGCCGACCTCGAGCTGGCTCCGCTCAACCCCGATCTGGGCCGCTACTTCGGCGCTACCGAGGGGATACTGGTCATCAGCCTCCCCAAGGATTCCCGCCTTAATCTGAAGGGCGGTGACGTGGTCCTAGCGGTGGACGGCCGGAAGCCGGCCGGACCCTCCCACCTGCTTCGAATCCTCCGGAGCTACGAGCAGGGCGAGACCTTCAAGCTGGACATCCTGCGTAACGGAAAGCGGGAGACCGTGAGCGGCCAGGTAGGGCCCCAGCCTGACCGGTAACTACCCGTTGGGCTAGGTTGTGCGCCCGCTCACAGATGCCGTAACCTTCCAATCCTATATCTTCAGTCCACCCCTAGCGAGGCAGCAATTATGGGATTCCTGTGGACCTTGATCATCGGATTGGTTGTTGGGGCAGTCGCCAAGCTTATCATGCCCGGGCGCGATCCGGGCGGAATCATCGTTACCATGCTGATCGGCGTGGCCGGCGCCCTGCTTGCTGGGTTCTTGGGGCGGGCACTCGGCTGGTATAACAATCCGGGTGAAGGCCCGGGAATCATCGCGTCGATCGTTGGCGCCCTGCTTCTGCTGTTGCTCTATCGTTTGTTTACCGGACGCCGGGGTAGCACGACGGTTCCGTAACACGGTAGTGCTGCGGTTAGTTACCACAAACGTAAGCGGTAGGCAGTGAGCGGGGAGCGGCGGCAAACGCCGGATCATCCGCTGACTGCATACCGCTTATGCCTTTTACCCAGTCGCCAGACCCCAGTCGTCAGTTCGTGGACCGAGCCCCTAGCTCCTAGCCTCCAGCTCTAGCTTCGCCCCACGTTCCCCACGTTCCTCACGAACCAGTCTCGCCAGCTCCTCGAACATGAGGAAGTCCAGGCTCTGCGCCCCGTCGCTCATGGCGTGCGCCGGATCGGG
>DATKJJ010000500.1:0-15281 GCA_035543695.1 Gemmatimonadales bacterium
TGGAGGTGAGAGGTGTGCGGGAGCAGCGCGTGGAAGCGGTGGTTCACTACGGCGGTGAGCTGAAGGCCCACAAGGGGATGAATCTCCCGGGCATCGAGGTGAGCGCCCCGGCGTTGACCGAAAAAGACATCGAGGATGTAAAAGAGGTCGGCTCGCTGGGAGTCGATTACATCGCGCTCTCCTTCGTGCGCCGCCCGGAGGACATCGAGCAGCTCCGCGGTCTGGTGCCCCGGGGCGTAAAGCTGGTTGCGAAAATCGAGAAGGACACCGCGATCACCAACTTGTGCGGGATTCTCGACAGCTCGGATGCCATCATGGTGGCTCGGGGCGATCTGGGAGTCGAGTTGCCTTTCGAGGAAGTGCCCCTGATTCAGAAGCAGATCATCCGCGAGGCGAGCCTGCACGGAAAGCCCGTCATTACCGCTACCCAGATGCTCGAGTCGATGGTGCATGCTCCCCGGCCTACCCGAGCAGAGACATCGGACGTGGCGAACGCCATTCTGGATGGTACCGATGCGGTGATGCTGTCAGCGGAAACGGCGGTCGGAGACTATCCGCTGGAGGCGGTGCAGGCCATGGACCGGATCGCTCGGGAGATGGAGAGCCAGCGTCAGTCACGGGGAGCCACCATCGACGCCGCGCTCGGGCGGCGATCAGCCGAGCAGGGAGCGCTCCGGCACCACCAGTCTGCTCCCGGTGGCCCAATCCGGACGGAAGATGCCATCGCCGTGGCAGTGTGTGCTGCAGCAGAGATGCTCTCCGCCCCGCTGATCGTGTGCTTTACGAGCAGCGGTTTTACCGCTCGGAAGGTGGCGACGTGCCGGCCCACGGTGCCGATTTTTGCCTGTACGCCGGAGCCCGAGACCTTTCGCCAGCTTGCGCTGGTCTGGGGTGTGACGCCCGTGCTCACGGCGCACTCCAACGATTACGACGGAATGCTCAAGTCAGCCCGGCAGCAGATCCTGGACCGCCAGCTGGCGCAGCCCGGGGAGCGGGTGGTGGTGACTGCGGGAGTTCCTTTCGACATGCCGGGCACGACGAACTTCCTCAAAGTCGAAGCCGTGTAGCGGATGCGTTTGACCTTTCTGGGTACCGGCACGTCCTTCGGTGTGCCCCAGATCGGCTGCGACTGCGCCGTATGCCACTCGACCGATCCCCGCGACAAGCGCACGCGCTCTGGGGCCGTGCTTCAGGCTGCCGGAGCGACGATCTTGATCGACACCCCGCCTGAGCTTCGGCTGCAGTTGATCACCGCCGGGCTGTCGCATGTCGATGCGGTGGTCTACACCCATGAGCATGCTGACCACATCAACGGCATCGACGATCTCCGGATTTTCTCGGTTCGGCAGCGAAAGCCGCTCCCGTTGTTCGGTCCGGAGGAGACCCTGGAGCGGCTGCGCTCATCGTTCAACTACATTTTCGATGACTCGGTACGCCCCTATGAGGGGACCTCGAAGCCTCGAGTCACCTTGCATCCGGTGACACCTGGAGAGACAATCAGCATTGCAGGAGTCGATACGCTCCCCTTGGCCTTCCAGCACGGACACCTGCGTGTGCTCGGGTATCGATTTACTAACTTGGCCTACATCACCGATATCAAGGTGATACCTCCAGCAGAACGTGAACAGCTCCGGGGCTTGGACGTGCTGGTGTTGAACGCACTGTGGTGGCGGCCCCATCCTACTCATCTCAGCATCTCAGAGGCGATCACCACCGCGCGGGAGCTAGGGGCACGCCGGACCTATCTCACCCATCTGACTCACGAAACTGGACATTCGGAACTCGCGAGCAGCTTGCCCGAGGGAATCTTTCCCGCTTACGACGGACTGACGGTGGAGGTGGCGTGATCAAATTGCTGTACGGGCGCATGCTGCAGGAGAATCTGGACCAGGAGCATGGGCTGAACCGCGCCCAGTTGCAAACGCTTTCCGGCCGCTTTCCGTCGGTGCAGGACGAAGTACGCCGCCGGCGCGAGGCTGGAGAGTACGGGTTCTACAAGCTGGTGGAGCAGGGACCGACAGTCCGGGCAATCAGATCCTTTGCCGAGGGATTGGGTCAGGCGCACGATCATGTGCTGGTACTGGGAATTGGGGGCTCGGCTCTCGGAGCCAAGGCTCTCTTGAATGCGCTCCGTCCTCCGGCGTGGAACGAGCTGGACGATGAGGCGCGGGAGTTCTTTCCCCGGCTCACGGTGCTGGAGAATGTCGACCCCACATCCGTCGCAGCTGCCCTGCAACGGATTGATCCCCGCCGGGTTCTCGTGAACGTCATCAGTAAGTCGGGCGGAACAGCGGAGACCATGGCGCAGTACCTCGTGGTGCGCGCCTGGCTGGAGGATGCGCTCGGGGCCGCAGCCTACCGGCATCTCGTCTTTACTACCGATCCCAGCCGCGGCGCTCTGCGGGAACTGGCCCAGCGCGATCATATCGCCACTCTCGACGTGCCCCCGGATGTGGGGGGACGGTTCAGCGTTCTTTCACCCGTAGGGCTGCTCCCGGCGGCACTGGTGGGAATCGACATCGAGGGTTTGCTCCAGGGCGCCCGGCTGGCGTTGGAGCGGGCCGAGGAAAATGATCTCCTCCGGAACCCGGCTGCGCTCTACGCCGCTCTCTACCATGAGGCCGACGTGAGTCATGGAGCTCGTATCCATGTGCTCATGCCGTATACCGACCGGTTGCGCGAGCTGGCGGAGTGGTACCGGCAGCTCTGGGCCGAGAGCCTGGGCAAACGCGCGGATCGGCAGGGAAAGACGGTCCACGCCGGGCCCACCCCGGTCGGTGCTGTGGGCGCTACTGATCAGCACAGTCAGGTCCAGCTGTTCATGGAAGGACCCTATGACAAGGCGATCACGTTTGTCACAGTAGAGAACTTCGGGGTGGAGGTGAAAATTCCCTCCCCCTCGGCCTCCGGCGGAGGTCCGGCTTTGCCGGCCGACTTGGCGTACTTGCCGGGACACACGCTGGGAGAGCTCCTGCAGGCTGAATACGAGGCCACGTCCGCTGCGCTGGCGCAGATGGGCCGAATGAACTGCACCCTTCGCCTTCCCGACTTGAGCGCAACCACCATCGGCGAAACCATCATGTTCTTTCAGCTCGCCACCGGATACGCCGGGGTGTGGTACGGGATCGACCCGTTCGATCAGCCGGGCGTCGAGCTCGGAAAGCGCCTGACGTATGCAGCCATGGGGCGGCCCGGTTATGACCCTGCACCGCGTGAACGCTCGTCTGCTGCCGATGAGGCTTGACCAGGAGCATTGTCTGCCGCCGCGCGTTGCGGGTCTTCCATTCCCGTCCTACCTTTGCCCAGAGTGCATGGATACTGCTTACAAGGGGATAGACCTGCATGGCTGATGCAACACAGCGGGCTGTGGATCTGTTTCAAGGCGGGGTGGTTCAGGTTCCCGGAGGGGTAAAGATCCGCGATCAGGCCAAGCTGCGCTCAGCAGCGACGGATCGGGTGGCCTGGCAAGCGGTCTTTGGATCCGGGGACGACCGTGAGGCGGCGCGTTGGCTGCTCTGGGAGCTGGGTCAGGTAACCGGAGCCCGCCCGGCCTCGATCAACGATCTCTATCTCGCGCGGGGCCGGGGCGAGTGCGGCGGCTTCACCGTGCCCGCCATCAACGTGCGCATGATGGCCTATGACACGGCCCGTGCCATCTTTCGTGCCGCGCGCTCGGGAAAAGCCGGTGCGATAATTTTGGAGATTGCGCGCTCCGAGATTGCCTACACCGAGCAGCGTCCGGCCGAGTACGTCTCGGTCATGATTGCCGCGGCCCTGCGGGAAGGCTATGCCCTGCCGCTCTTCATCCAGGGCGATCATTGTCAGGTCAACCAGAAGAAATATCAGGCCGACCCGGACGGTGAGGTCGGTGAGGTCAAGAAGCTGATCGCGGAGGAGGTGGGAGCCGGGTTCTACAACGTCGACGTGGATACATCCACCCTGGTCGACCTCTCGAAGTCATCGCTCAGCGAGCAGCAGCGGCTCAACTACGAACGCGCCGCCGAGATCACCGCCTTCATCCGGCAACAGGAGCCGCAGGGGATCACCGTCTCGGTGGGAGCCGAGATCGGCGAAGTCGGGATGAAGAACAGCACCGTGGAGGAGCTCCACGCCTTCATGCAGGGCTACAATAAGGCGCTGGCCGCCACCGCCGGGGGGCCCGTTGGCATCAGCAAGATCTCGGTGCAAACCGGGACCTCGCATGGCGGTGTGGTCCTGGCCGACGGCTCGATCGCCGACGTCGCGCTGGACCTGCAGGCGCTCGCGGCACTCTCCGAGGTGGCCCGCGAGGAGTACGGCCTGGCCGGTGCGGTGCAGCACGGAGCCAGCACCCTCCCGGCCAGCGCGTTCGGCAACTTCCCTCGGATTGAAACGGCGGAGATCCATCTCGCCACCAACTTTCAGAATATCATCTTCGATCATCCCCGCCTTCCGGCTGAGCTGCGGCAGCGGCTGCGCAGCTGGGTGGACGAGAACGCGGCCGGTGAACGGAAGAGCGGCGACACCAACGAGCAGTTCTATTACAAGGCACGCAAGAAGGCGATCGGCCCCTTCAAGCAGGACCTCTGGTCTTTGCCGGAGGACATTCGTGGCGCAATTGCCGGCGACCTCGAGAAAACGTTCGCATTTCTGTTCGAGCAGCTGAACGTGAACGGTACTCAGGATCAGGTCAACCGGTTCATCCAGGCTCCCATCCAGCATCACACGGCGCTCAAGCCGGTGCTGGTTGCGGCGGCCGACGACCCCGACGCCGGGGAATAGGAGGCTCGAATGCGTCGCAAGCAGCACCGCGAGGTGGTATACGTCGAGCGGGGGGGTGACTCCTCCGCCAAGTGGCTGTTCTGGGGTGCGCTTTTGGGTGCAGGAGTGGCGCTGTTATACGCGCCGAGCAGCGGCGAGGAAACCCGCCGCAACCTGCAGCGCAAGCTGTGGAAGTTCCGGGCGATGACCGAGGAGAAGCTGGATGAGATTACCCAGCAGTTCGGCGGCGCCAAGGAATCCTTCCAGGGGATGCTGGAGGATGAGGAGGACGAGCTCGAGGAAGAGGACAGCCCGGACCGGTTCGGGCGAAGCTCCAGGCCGTCGCCCCGGGAGGAGCTGGAGCGCCGCCTGGCCGACGCTCGGGCGCGCCGTCGCTCACCCGCTGATCTCGAGGAGCCGCTCGCCTGAGTCGGTCCAGGCCCGGCGGGTGGCATCGTTCGCCCGCCGGCTTCCTGCGCCGGACCCTCCAAGCCGCCGATGAAGACAACGTTCCGTTTCTCGCCAGCGCACTGACCTTCGACGCGCTGCTGGCCGCGGTTCCCTTTATCCTGCTCTTGCTGATCGGCCTGACCCATCTGGCGCAAGCCGTGACTGGTCCGGAGGTCGACACCATGGAGCTGTTCCACCGGTTCCTGCCGCCGCATTCGACTCTTCCGGACCACGATCCCTTCGCCATTATCGAGCGGCTGCTGGCGGGCATCACCGAGAAACGGGGAGAGCTGTCGCTCTACGCGGTACCCACCTTCCTCTGGTTCAGCACCCGCCTTTTTGCCGGCGTTCGCACCGCCCTGAACGACATCTACGACGTTTCACTCCGCCCGACTCGGCACCGGGCCGTGATCACCCTGTTTCTGCTGGCCAAGCTGCGCGACGCGGCAATGGTTGTGGGTACGGTAATATTGTTTCTGGCGAATACGTTGCTGACGACCGGGCTGGCCATTCTGGAGGCGCGAGGGGCCGAAACCGTGCCCCAGCTCGGGTTCTTCGTGTCCACCGTGGGGCGCTATCTGGCGGAGCTCCTCGCCTTCAGCTTCTCGGTTTCCCTGTTCTACGTCACTTACAGCTACGCGTCGGTCCGCCGCCTCCCCTGGAAAACCGCGCTGCTCGCCGCCACCTTCACCGCGCTGCTGTTCGAGGCGGCCAAGCGGCTCTATGCCCTGTACCTCACCAACTTCGCCTCGTTCGAGGGGCTCGGCGGCGATGCCAATCTGGGGGCGATAGTGCTGTTCATACTCTGGGTCTACTACACGGCAATCGTGTTTCTGCTGGGCGCCGTCGTGGCTGAGACCTGGGAGTTGAAAAAAATGCTCGACCGCCAGCAGGCCATTCTGGGCTGATCGTTTCACACTCCGGAGGGGGTTCCCGTGTCGCAACCGATGGGTCGTGCCGTAATGGTGGTGGCTGTGGCGTTGGCATTCGGTGCTGGCTGCAAGACAGCGGGAAAGGTTTCCGATCCCGCTGGCGGCAAAACGGCTGCGGAGCTCTCTGACGCCGATCTTGACGCCATTCGAGCCGTAGACTCCTCCTTTGCGGTGGCCGCCAACGCAGGCAGTGCGGATTCAATCGCTGCTGTGTATGCCACCAACGCGGCTCTGCTTCCTCCCAATATGCCTCCGCAAAAGGGCCGCGCTGCCATCCGCGCGTTCTGGGGCGGATTCTTCGAGGCCTATACCGTTCGTTTCGAGATCAACTCTGACGTCGTGGAAGGGCGGGGTGACCTGGCCTACAACATGGGACATTACCGCTTCAGTGCGGTGCCCAAGGCCAAGGCCAATCCCGGCGTGGCAGACGAAGGGAAGTTCCTGGAAATTCTGAAGAAGCAGTCCGACGGCAGCTGGAAGTACGTGGTAGATATGTATAGCTCGAACCTCGCTCCGCAGCACTAGTCATCGCAATTCCCACCCCGTTCGGGGCGGGTTATATTACGGATGCCTCAGGTCCGAAGGGCGCCGGCGCGCGAACCGCGTCAGGACCTCGCCGGTAGCAGCGCTAAGCGATGTCCGGTGTCGCTTCGGGGTGCCTGAGGCACTTCTCTTTTTGGCCCGCTGATATGATTTCCCTCGCTCGCCGATACCGCCCGAAGCGCTTTTCCGACCTCCTGGTGCAAGACCACGTCGCGGCCGTGCTCCGCGGCGCCGTTTCCCGGGGTCGGGTCGGGCATGGGTATCTCCTGACCGGTCCCCGAGGGGTCGGGAAGACCACCGCCGCTCGTATCCTCGCCATGGCCCTCAACTGCGCCCGGCGGGAGCCATCAGGTGATCCCTGCGGCGATTGCGAGAATTGCGTCCGCATCTGGAACGGCTCCGCCAATCTCGACGTGGTCGAGATCGACGCTGCCAGCAACCGGGGAGTGGAAGACGCTCGGGACTTGCGGGAGCGGGCCATGTACGCCGCATCGCGTGAGGGCCACTCCAAGGTCTACATCATCGACGAAGCCCACATGCTGACCCGCGAGGCATGGAACGCTCTCTTGAAAATTCTGGAAGAGCCGCCTCCGGGGGTGATCTTTGTCTTTGCCACTACCGAGCCCCAGAAGATCGCGGCCACCGCAGCCCCGGTGCTGTCCCGCCTTCAGCGCTTCGATTTCCGCCGAATCGGTCCCGGCGCCATTCGGGACCGGCTCAAGCAGGTGCTTGCGGCGGAGGGGTTTCAGGCCGAGGACGATGCGCTCACGCTGATCGCGCGCCACGCCGACGGCGGCATGCGGGACGCGCTTTCGGTTCTCGACCAGTGCCTGAGCTTCGGGGAAGGGGTAGTGACGGCGGAGCGGGTCCGGGAGGTTCTGGGGCTGGCCGATGATGAGCTTTTCGGAGAGCTGCTGCGCTCGGTGGCCGAACAGGAACCCGGCGCTGTTTTTCCGCTCGTGGACCGGCTGTGTGACGCGGGGGTCGACCTCTCGGAATTCATGTCCGGGGCTGCCGACGTGCTCCGGGCCTTGCTGATGCTTCAGGTAGGTGCCGAGCCGGACGGACTCACCGAGGCGGTCCGCGCCAGGCTGGAGGAATACCGGAGCCGCTTGCAGCCGGGCGACGTGCTCCGGATGCTGCGCTTGCTGGCGGAAGACGAGAACAACATCCGGCGCAGCGTCAATCCCCGCCTCGCGGTCGAGACCCTGCTGCTCCGCTGGTCGTTGATGGACCGCGTGGTGGATCTCGAGGCGGTTCTGGCGGGTAAGCGTGGAAGTGGGGAGGCGGGGAAGGAGTCGGCGGGGCAGCGGGGCAGCGGGGCAACCGGGCAGAAAACCGCCAGTCCGAAACCGGCCGGCCCGGCAGCCGACGCTGCCCCGCTGCCCCACGGGCCCGCGGCCCCGCCCCCCACCGCGAAACTGGCCCCCTCGATCGAGGCCATTCGGGCCGGCTGGCCCGCGATAATCGTCGCCGCCCGGGTGCAGGGCCGGTTCCTGGGCGAGCTCCTGGCCTCGGTCGAGCCGGTGGCCCTGGTATTGCCTTACCTAAATGTGGCGCTCAGCGAGCCCAACCAGTTGTTCGCCGAGCGGCTGGAGCAGGAGGCCCCGAAGGTGGAGGAGATCCTCACTCGCAGCCTCGGCCAGCCCATTCGCTTGCGGCTCGTTGCCAAGCCGGACCAGTTGGACCCCCAGCCTAGGCCCCGCCGGATGTCCGACTCGAGCATCAAAGCGGATCGGCTGCGGGAGTTCCGGGCCAAGGACCCCGCCCTCGACACGGCGGCCGATGCGTTAGATTTGGAGATCGTGGACTGAGGCGTTTGTAAAGAGTCTGGAGTCAAGGGTCTAAGGTCGAGTTGTCCCACCACCTGAAACCCGCTTGACTCTGGACTTTAGACTCTAGACCCTAAACCCATTGACCCATGGCAGGTTTACCCGATAGCATGGCAGATCTTCAGCAACTCTTTCAGCTGGGCCAGCAGATGCAGGGCCGGCTGCAGCAGCTTCAGACCGAGCTGGCAAACCGTACCATCGAGACCTCCTCGGGCGGCGGCATGGTGAAGATCACCGCCGACGGCCGTGGCACAGTACGCGCAGTGTGGATCGATCCGGCCGTATTTCAGGATCATGATGCCGAATTTCTCAGCGATCTCGTGCTGACCGCGGTGGCCGAGGCTCAGCGCCGGGCAGCCGAGATGCTCCAGAGCGAGATGCGTAAGGTGCCCTCGCTGCCATTTGGCTCTCCTTTCTGACCGGTGAGCGCGATCGACGAGCTGATCACCGAGCTTGCCAGGCTTCCCGGAATCGGGCGGAAGACGGCGCAGCGGCTCACCTTTCATCTTCTTCAGCAACCACCGGAACAGGCCGGTCGGCTCGCCTCGGCGCTCGCTTCCGTGACCGAGCGGGTCCGGCCCTGCAGTGAGTGTGGCAACCTCACTGAGGACCAACCCTGTGCCATCTGCCAGGATCCGCGGCGCGATGCCGGTGTGGTCTGTGTGGTGGAGGAGCCCTCGACAGTGGGCGTGGTGGATCGCTCGACCGACTTCCGCGGCCGCTACCACGTTCTGGGCGGCCATCTGTCGCCGCTCGACGGAATCGGTCCAGAGTCGCTTCGGCTGGACAGCCTGGTGCAGCGGGTGCGGCAGGGTGGGGTGCGAGAAGTGATTCTGGCGACCAATCCGTCGATGGAAGGCGAGGTCACCGCCACCTACATTCAGCAGCTCCTGTCCGGCATGGGGGTCAGGGTTACCCGCTTGGCGCGAGGGCTTCCCATGGGTGGAGACCTGGAATACATCGACGGCGTGACGCTGGCGCACGCCCTGGTTGCCCGGCAGGACGTTGGCTGATGCGGTCGCGCTCGTGGGTGTTCGCCGGGGGAGTGCTGCTGGGTGTGACCGGTGGCTGGCTCCTGGCTCAGCAGCGGCTCACCTATCACCGGCGGGACCTGTTCAGCCCCCGCCCGCTTCGGCGACTCGCCGCGCTGGGCTTTCTGGCAGGGCAGAACGAAGTGGAAACCGTTCGTTTGTTGCGGGACTACCTGGCCTGGGAACGGCAGCCAATGCTCCGAAGGCGGGCCGAGGCCATCGTACGGCGTATGGAGGCGACTCTGGCATGAGATCGAGCCGGTGAGCGGAGCTTCGAGCTGGTCATTTCGGGAAGACGACGCCCGAAAGATTCAGACAATCCTCAGCGGCTTCCTTAGCGAATCGAACGCCCGCACCGCGCTGATCGTCGACCGCACCGGCCAGATGGTCTCCACCGCCGGCGAGTCTCCGACGTTCGATGCCACCGCCTTCGCATCGCTCACCGCCGCCGACTTCAGCGCGAATGACCAACTGGCCCGGATGCTGGGCGAGTCCGAGTTCGGCGCCCTGTTTCACCAGGGCGAGCGGGAGTCGATGTACCTGGCCGACATTGCCCGGCGCGTGATTTTGGTGGTGCTGTTCGACAACCGAACTACACTGGGACTGGTCAAGCTCCGGGTAAAAACCGCAGTGGTCCAGCTGAATCAGGTGTTCACTGACATGTTCAATCGCGACGGTACCAGCGCGCCCGGGGTAGAGTCGGAGTTTCTGGGCGAGGCGGAAGACGAGATCGACAAACTCTTCGGCTCCTGAGGAAGCAGCCCAATGTCGATGATCAACTACGCCTCGCGCGAGATCAACTGCAAATTGGTCTATTACGGGCCCGGACTCGGTGGCAAGACCACCAATCTGGAGCACGTCTACAACAAGGTGGCCCCCGGCTCCCGGGGGAAGATGATCTCTCTGGCCACGGAGACCGAGCGAACCCTCTTCTTCGACTTCCTGCCGGTCGACCTCGGCAACATCCGCGGTTTCAAGGTCAAGTTTCACCTCTACACCGTTCCCGGTCAGGTGTATTACAACGCCTCTCGCAAGTTGATCCTGAAGGGCGTGGACGGCGTGGTGTTCGTGGCCGACAGCCAGATCGAGCGGATGGATGCGAACATCGAGGCCATGCAGAACCTCTACGAAAACATGACCCAGCACGGATACGACGTCAGCAAGATCCCCTTTGCCATTCAGTACAACAAGCGCGATCTGCCCAATGCGGCCCCCATCGCCGAGTTGCAGGCGGCCCTCAACCCCGGGTGGCCGGTCAGCGAGGCCGGCAAGCAGCGGATCACGCCGGACCCGTATCACGATTCCGAGTTTCTCGTGAAGCAGGAGGACGGCCAGTGGATCGAGCGGGCGCCCTACTTCGAGGCCGTCGCGCTGACCGGTGAAGGAGTGTTCGACACCCTCAAAGCCATCAGCAAGAACGTGGTCAAAACCCTGGGGTAGGTACCAATGTGGACCCTGCCCAACATCATTACGCTGGTTCGGATCTGCTTCACCCCGGTGATCGCGCTACTTCCGTTCATCGAGGGATACTGGCCCAAGCTGATCGCGTTCATCATCTTCATCATTGCCGCGGTGAGCGACGTCTACGACGGACATCTCGCCCGCAGCCGGAATGAAGTCACCGACCTGGGCAAGCTGCTCGATCCCATCGCCGACAAGCTGCTCCTCTTCGCCACCCTGATCCCCATCTACTTCATCTCCCGCTGGCGCCACGATCTCTACGACATACCCATCTGGGGCAGCATTCCACTGTGGGTGTGCCTGTTGCTGATCGGGCGGGAACTGGCCATGACCCTTTTCCGCTGGTGGGCCAGCAAGAAAGGGGTGGTGATCCCGGCCGCCGGCGCGGGCAAGCTGAAGACCGCGATCCAGAATGTTTTCGTCGGCGCCGTTATCCTCTGGTTTGCCTTCCGCGACGCGCGCAAGCCGATGGGTTGGGAGCACAATCAATACGCGCAATACTGGAACGAATTCCACGGGGGCTTTGTCGCCGTCACGCTGGCAGTTGCGGCAGCACTCACCGTCTACTCCTTTGTGCTCTATCTCTACCGCAACCGGCGACTCTTCTCCGACCGCATCTAGCAGGCCCCTCCCGCGTGGTGCCCCGTGAATATTGAACTGGTTACCATCGGCACCGAGCTCCTCCTGGGGTTCACGGTCGATACCAACGGCGCCGAGATCGCCCGGAGTCTGGCGGACAACGGCGTGCAGGTGGTCCGCCGGGTGTCGGTGGCCGACGACCCTGACGCCATTCGCGTCGCAGTGGCTGAAGCGCTACAGCGCACCGGGGCGGTACTGACCACCGGAGGACTGGGGCCCACTCGCGATGACATGAGTAAGAAGGTGGTGGCCGAGCTCTATCAGGCACCACTCGAGTTCGACGAAAGCGTCTGGGCCAATTTGCTGGAGCGATTTGCCCGGCTGCAGCGCCAGCCGGTCCAGAGCAACCGGAGCCAGGCTGAGGTGCCCCGGGGTGCCGTGGTGCTGCGAAACCGCTGGGGGACCGCTCCCGGCCTTTGGCTCGAAGGCGCGCCGGGTCTCACCGTCATGTTGCCCGGTGTTCCTCAGGAAATGCGAAAGCTGCTGCAGCACGAGGTGGTCCCTCGCCTTCGGGCCAGAGCCTCCGGAGCGATCATTCGTTCCCGCCAGCTTCGGACCAGTGGAATACCCGAGTCCACCCTGGCCGAGCGGCTGGGAGACGTGGAGGAGAAGATCGCGCCGGTCACTCTGGCCTATCTGCCGGGGTACGAAGGCGTGGATCTGCGGCTCACCGCCTGGAACCTTCAGCCCGAGGAAGCAGACCGGCGACTTGGCTCGGCGGTCGAGCTGATCCGGGGCCGGGCGGGTGATCCGGTCTATGGGGATGGCGACACGGATCTGGCGGCCCTGGTTTTGGAGCGAGCCCGAGCGGCCGGCGTCCGGGTTGCCGTTGCCGAGTCCTGCACCGGGGGCTTGCTGGGCGGGCGTCTCACGGAAATCCCCGGCAGCTCCGACGTCTTTGTCGGCGGGGTGATCGCCTACGACAACGCGGTCAAGGTGAAGGCCCTCGGTGTCGCCCAGGCTTTGCTGGATGCGCATGGCGCCGTCAGCGAGCCGGTAGTCTGCGCCATGGCCCTGGGTGCAGCCGAGCGGTTTGGGGTCGACGCCACGTTGGCGATCACCGGCATTGCGGGTCCTGGGGGAGGCACGGAGCAGAAGCCGGTGGGTACGGTTTGGATGGCCTGCTCCCTGAAGGGAGAGGTGCAGGCCAGGCATGTGCGCTTTGCCGGTTCCCGCCACGAAGTCCGGGTTCGGGCTGCTCAGGCGGCGCTCCATCTGCTCTTCCGGCTCCTCGGAGAAGCTACGGTGCGGTAGCGGATCCGCCGTGCATCACCTGGCCATCGCAGGTGACATACTGCTGAGTAATCGAGGCAAATAATCGGCGGAGAAACTCAGCGGTCACCTGATCGCGCAGCGCGTTGGGCGTTCGGCCATTCAATGTCGCCACCAGATCGAGAGATGGGATCACAAAGGCCAGGTTGATCCCGGAGCCGATGATGCGGTACGTGTCCTTGGGATACGCCGTCCCCCAACCGCACTGAGCATTGGAACTGATGTTGGGATAGCCGGCAACCGTGGTAAACTGACGTATCCATGCTGCGGTAAAAATCCGCCGGCCTGCCCAGTTGCCCTCATGTAAAAGCAGGTAGGCCAGGCGGGCATAGTCTCGGGCGCCGGCGAAGTTGTTCCCTCCCGTGGCCCATACGTACGAGCCCATCCCTGGCGACAACCGGTACGACATGGCTCCGACCCCGATGGGGTTAAGCATCTTTCGCCGGAGGTACACGCTGGCTTCGAGTCCGGTCACGTTCCGGAACACCAGACTCAGATGATTGAATCCCACGCTGGAGTAGGTGTCTACCTTGGCGTAGGCGGACGGGTCGCCTGGTGAGTAATAGAGCTGTGCGGTGACCGGAAAGTCCGCGTCTTTTCCCAAGGTAAAGGGCTCGAAGTTCCACCGGGGGTCCGTGAGAACGCTCGTGTTCGCGACCGGATCCTGAACCTGAGGAATGACACCCGAGACGTGTTGGAGCAGGTGTCCGAACGTGATGGTTGACTTCCGTGGATCGGTCAGGGGAAATCCCTGGGGCAACCAGCGGGGGTCATACAGGGGCGTGCTCAGACCGATGCCCAGCTCGGGATGGTCCAACACCAGCCTACCCAGCAGCATCATGGCGAACGTCTTCCCGTTTGATGCCAAGTAATACATGGCGTTCCGGGCTGACGCCTGGTTGTACCACTCTCCCACGATCCACCCGTTCTTGATCACCAGCGACGCCTTATTGCTGGGGTGGTACCCTCTCACGCCGATCCGATAGTTCTCCCAGGGAAGGGACATAGTGTACTCCCCGAGCTCGGACAACTTGGTCGCGCTGATGCCCATCCCGGCCAGGGCCTGGGGGTCCGTCGTCTTACGCCAACCGCCCGTCCGTTCGGAGGGCGGAAAGTACGAGACCAAGGCGTGAGAGCTCGGTGGCGTGAGCGGGCGACCGGTCCCATCGTGCGGCTCGGTGGGATTATCGGAGCAGCCGGCGGTCAGGAAAAGGATGGCGACAGCACCCGATACGCTGCGGCAACGTGAGATGGCCCACCAGCTCAAGGAGAACTCCCCTCTGCTTGCGAGGGCAGAGTGCTTGAATCAAGTGAAGCTAGGATTCGGGGGTGCCGGCAATGTATAGGAGGGTTTGAAGGCCAGCTAGATGTTATCTTTGGTGGGTCTCGAGAGTGAGTGGGGAAAGTGGCAAAACCGACTGGATTTGGACGCAATTCCGACGGCAACAGACGTCCCATCGACACTCCTGCCGGCATGGCCGTACCGGAGAGCGACACCGGCGACAGCGCCGATGGGGAAGACATCGCCTCGACCGATATGAGCTCGGAGCCGTCGTCTCGAACCGACGAAACCCAACCCCAATTCCTGGGGGGACAGGATACCCGGTTGGTGGACGATCTGGCCGAGCTGAAGGACCGCCATCTCCGGTTGGCGGCGGAGTACGACAACTACCGCAAGCGCAGCAGCCGCGAGCGGGCCGAGCTGGCCGATCGGGCTCAGGCGAGCTTCGTGGCCAAGCTGCTCGATGTGCTGGACGATCTGGATCGCCTTGTCGCCAGTGACCCATCCACCCCCCTCACCAGCCTGCGGGAAGGGCTGAGCGCGGTGGACCGGAAGCTCTGGAAGGAGCTCCAGGATGCGGGAGTGGAGCGCATCGACCCAGTGGGAACTCCATTCGATCCCGCGCTGCACGAGGCGGTTTCCACTACGCCGGCTCCCGAGCGCTCCAAGGAGCATGTGGTGAGCGCCACGTTCCAGCCGGGTTACCGATTCAAGGGCACGATGGTGCGGCCGGCCCGGGTCCAGGTCTACTCCGAGCAGGCGCAGCGCTGACGTGGCAGCCAAGGACTTTTACCAGGTCCTGGGCGTTCCCGATTCGGCCAGCCAGGGCGACATAAAAAAGGCCTACCGCCGGCTGGCCAAGCAGTACCACCCGGACGCCAATCCGAACAATCCGAAGGCCGCAGAGCGCTTCAAGGAAGTTTCCGAGGCGCATAGCACTCTGTCTGATCCGGAGAAGCGGAAGCAGTACGACCAGATGCGCCGCTTCGGTGCCTTCGATGGGATGTCGCGCCGCCCCCAGGGAGCGGGCGCAAGCCGGCCCGCGGGTGGCGGAATGGATCCCGGCGACCTGAGCGGTCAGGGGTTCGATTTCGGGGAC
>DATKJJ010000501.1:0-11592 GCA_035543695.1 Gemmatimonadales bacterium
GGATGAGCCCGGCACGATTCTCGGTGAGGCGGCCCAGCACTTCGGGCAGGCCGAGCTGCTCCAGGGTGGGGATCGCGAAGGGGATGACCCGCATCACGATCATGAACGAGGAGCGCTGCCGGAGGATGTTCACCCGGAACCGCCCCACCCCCGGCATGCCCCAGGAGCAGTCGAAGTCCCGGATTCGCTCGATCCGCGCCCGATCTTCCTCACTGCTCATCAGTTTCAGGGCGATAGACTTGGTCTGGTCCGGCGTCAGCCGCTGCTTGGTGAGGGGAACCAGCTTGCCATTGATTCGGGCACGGAAGACATCGCCGGCCTTGATGTGCAGGTCTGAGGCCCCACGCTCTACCGCAGCCTTGATGATCTTTTCCAACTGGTCCGCCGGGGTAAGGGGTGGAGCGAAGCTACGAACCGGGTTCGCGCCGGGCGGAAACAGCCTACGGCGTGGGACTCAGAAGTCCCATCCGATCGCGAACCTCTCGCATGGTTTCCGCGGCCATGCGGTGGGCGGTTGCGGCCCCATCCGCCAGGATCTCGTCCACCCGCTCCGACTGCTCCCTGAGCTCCAGGGCACGCTCCCGGATCGGGGCGAGCGCCGCGATCATATTATCGGCCAGTACCCGCTTGCAGTCGAGGCACCCCCACCTGGCCCCCCGGCAGTTCTCGGCCACCAGGGTAACGGTTTCTGGCGGGGAGAAGTGCTGGTGCAGATGATAAATATTGCAGACCTCCGGGGTACCGGGATCACGCTTGGTTACGCGCGCCGGATCCGTTTTCGCCGGTCTCAGCTTCTGCCAGATCTCGTCCGGGCTATCCAGCAAGCCGATGGTGTTACCCATGCTCTTGGACATCTTGGCCTGGCCATCCAGGCCGGTTATGCGCTTGGCCTCGGAGAGGATCGGCTCGGGCTCGGGAAAGAAGTGCTCACCCCGGCCAAACTCCGCGTTCCATTTCCGGGCGACTTCCCGACTGAGCTCGAGATGCTGGATCTGATCCTCTCCTACCGGGACCAGGTCCGCCCGGTAGAGCAGGATGTCTGCCGCCATGAGAATGGGATAATTGAGCAGTCCGGCCGGCACACTCTCGAAACGTTGCGCCTTATCTTTGAACTGCGTCATCCGCTCGAGCTCACCCAGCGGCGTAACCGTGTTGAGGAGCCACTGGAGCTCTGCATGCTCGGGCACATGCGATTGTACGAACAGAGTGGCCCGTTCCGGATCGATGCCCGCGGCCAGCAAGCCGATGGCCATCTCTCGGGTCCGCTGGCTCAGCGATTCGTGGTCGTATTTCCCGGTAATCGCGTGCAGGTCCACCACACAGAACAGGGTCTCATAACTGTGCTGAAGGTTGACCCAGTTCCGGACTGCCCCCAGCCAGTTGCCGATATGCAGCTCACCGGAGGGCTGAATTCCTGAGAATATACGGGGCATCGAGGCAAGTTACCTCTCCCATCCTGAGCGCACAAGCCAGTGTCTCGCTTAGACTTACTGGACCAGGCCAGGTCCGCGGCGGAGCAGGCCGCACAGTATCTGCGAAGCGTGGAGCGGCCGGACAGTCCCTCCGGATGGACCCTGAAGGGGCGGCGCGACTTCGTCACCGAGGTCGATCGGACGGCGGAGGGTATTATCCGAAACGTCCTCCAGAATGGATCTCGGGACACTCGAATTATCGGCGAAGAGCTCAGCCCGGACATCGTGACGGAGGGTCTCGTCTGGGTGGTAGACCCGCTGGACGGAACTACCAACTTTCTGCACGGGTATCCCAGCTATGCCGTATCCATTGCGGCCGCGATGAACGGTGTGCTCGAGGCAGCGGTCGTGCACCACGTGCCGCGTAATGAGACCTATCATGCCACCCGGGATGGAGGAGCCTGGATGGGAAACCGCCGGCTCCAGGTTTCCCGGATCCACGATCCCGAGTATGCGCTCATCGCCACCGGATTTCCTTTTCGCGATCTCACCGGGCTGGACGAGTATCAAAAGCAGTTTGCCCGGGTTGCAGCGGGCACCAGCGGAATTCGCCGGCCCGGTGCAGCCGCCCTCGACCTCGCGGACGTTGCTGCCGGCCGGTTCGATGGCTTCTGGGAACAGCATCTTTCCGCCTGGGACCTCGCCGCAGGATGCCTGCTGATCCGGGAAGCGGGCGGGGTGGTCACCGACTTTGGAGGGCGCGATCTCGGGATCGAGCACTCAGGAGTAGTCGCCGGAAACCCGGGCATGCACCAATGGCTTCTCGCCATTTTGAGCCCGGGAGAGTAGCTCATAGCAGATCCATTTTGGTCAAGCAGCCGATGCCGTGCTGGATGAGGGTCCGAGCCTGATATGGACGACATAGACATCCTGAGCAGCGAAAGCACGATTCAGCAGTGGTCCGATGCCGTGGCCGCAGCGAGCGCCACGCCCGCGGGTGGTGCCGTGGCTGCGCTCACTTCCGCCCTGGCGGCTTCGCTGGTGGCGATGGTGGCCGGCCTTACCACCCGGCGAGAGAAGTACGCGGCGGTGCACGCCTATGCTCAGGAGACCCTGGAGCGAGCCGAGCTGCTCCGAGTGGATCTCATCGAGCTTGCCCGTCATGATGCCATCGTTGTGGCAGAGTATATGGACGCGCTCACGCTGCCCCAAGGAACCGAATTCGAGCGGACCGCGCGAGATGCGGCTCGCCGTGCGGCCTTGCTGGAGGCCGCCCGGGTCCAGCTGGAGCTGTTGGATCAGGCGGCAGAGGTTTCAGCGCTGGCCGAGGCGATGGTCGGCTCCGGAGTGGCCACCGCCATCGGCGATGCCGCCACCGCCAGCTTCCTTGCTGCCGCGGCAAGCCGCAGTGCCTACTGGAGTATCCGGGGAAATCTCAAGCTGATCGGGCGGCCCGAAGAGACGCGGGCCCTAGTGGAATCGGCGGTGGTGACGTTGGAGCGAGTGGAAGCCGCGGAAATCAGAGTGCGGCAGCTGCTGGACGAGCGGGTGGGCTGAGGTTCTTTCCTACTTGGTCGTCAGGATTCGGGGACCATTCGCGGTGATCACCACGGTGTGCTCGAAGTGGGCCGACAGACTCCCGTCGGCGGTTACCACGGTCCATTTGTCCGACAGCGTCTTGGTAACCGGACTTCCCACCGTGATCATCGGCTCGATGGCCAGGGTCATTCCCTCCAGCAGACGCGGTCCGCGCTTGGGCGCGCCATAGTTGGGCACCTGAGGCTCTTCGTGAAAGCGGGTGCCGATCCCGTGCCCAACCAGCTCCCGCACCACTCCATAGCCCGCATCTTCCGCTACCCGCTGCACGGCATACCCGATGTCCCCAACATGGTTGCCGACACGGGCCTGAGCTATCCCGGCGGCCAGACTTTCCTGGGTCACCCGGAGGAGCCGATCGGCCTTTGCGTCGACCTTCCCCACCGGGAGAGTGGTGGCTGAATCGGCGTGGAGACCCTCCAGCTGCACCCCCACGTCCACACTCACGATGCTGCCTTCGTTCAGCACCCGCCGGGGAGACGGTATGCCGTGGACGATCTCCTCGTCGATCGACGTGCATAGGGTCTTGGGGAAGCCGTACAATCCCTTGAACGACGGGATGGCTCCAGGGTGACTCCGAATGAATCGCTCGGCTTCGGCGTCCAGATCCTCGGTGCTGACTCCCGGCCGCAGGATCTCGCGGATGCGAGCCAGGGTGGCCGCCACAATCCGCCCCGCGCGACTCATGATATCGATCTCGCGGGGGGACTTGAGGGTGATCATGCTATCAACCGAGGACCTGGCGAACACGTTGGGCAATCTCCTCGACGCTGCCGACGGCGGGAATTCGGCGCAGTTGCTTCCGCTGCTCATACCACTGCAGCACCGGCGCGGTCTGCTGTCGGTAGGCGGCCAGCCGGGTGGCCACTGCCTTGGGATCGTCGTCGGCCCGTTGCTCCAGATTGCGCCGCCTGGCCAGACGAGCCAGGATCTCCTCGTCGGAGACATCGAAGAACAACACGGCGTCCATCCGGCGGCTCCGTTCCGACAGGAGCCGCTCGACCCCTTCCGCCTGAGGGATGGTGCGGACCACACCATCGAAGATTACGCCCTTGGCGGCTTCGGGCTTGGCCAGCTCCTCCCGCACGATCCCCATAATGATGTCGTCGCTCACCAGATGTCCCGCCTCCATCACCGACTTGGCGCGCAGGCCGAGCGGCGTCCCCCGCTTCACTGCGTCGCGGAGCAGATCGCCGGTGGCGAATTTGGGTAGACCCCGCGCCTCGGCCAGCAGGGCGCCCTGGGTGCCTTTGCCGGCACCGGGCGGGCCCATGAGTAGTATATCCACTAGGTCAGATCCTCAAAAACGTGAACGGTAAACGGTGAAAAGTGAACAGGGGGCTCCCGAACCGTCCCGGAGCCCCCTCCCGTTCACAGTTTACTGTTCACCGTTCACGCAGTTTACATATACCGCTGTTGCCGTCCCCGGAACTTCACCCGGCCGGTCTTCATGAAGCCGTCGTACTTCCGCAAGGTCCGGTGCTGCTCCACCTGCGCGATGGTGTCGAGGAGCACGCCGACCACGATGAGCACGGAAGTCCCGCCGAACCTGGCCTGCACCCCGACCCACTTGGACACCAGTACTGGTACCAAGGCCACCACGGCCAGGAAGAGACCGCCAGGCAGGGTTACCCGTGCCAGGACGGAGTCGATATAGTCGGCGGTGCTCGCGCCCGGCTTCACCCCCGGAATGAACGCGCCCTGCTTCTTCAGGTTCTCCGCCAAGTCCACCGAATTGAAGATGATGGACGTGTAGAAGTAGCTGAAGATCAGGATCAGGACGGCGAACGTCAGATCGTAGGGTAGATCGCCCGGATTGAAGAAGCTGGCCACCTCGGTGAGAATCGGGTTCTTGGTGAAGCTGGCCAGCGTACCGGGAACGATGATGATGGTCTGGGCAAAGATGATGGGCATGACGCCGGCGGTGATCAGCCGGATCGGGATAAAGGTCTTCTGACCTTCCCGGATCCGTCCTCGGCCCATGACCTTGCGCGGAATCTGGATGGGGATCCGCCGGGCCGCGATGGTCATGGCGACCACGGCCGCTACCACCGCGACCAGGATGGCCAGAAAAGCCACGGCACCGATCGGCGTCACCACTCCACCCCGGATGAACTGCAACAGCTGCAGCGTACCCGGCCAGAGCCGCTCCAGGATGGAGAAAGTGATGAGGAGACTCATCCCGTTGCCGATGCCCCGCTCGGTGATCTGCTCACCCAGCCACATCACGAAAATGGCGCCGGTGGTGAGTGTCACCACCATGATCAGCCGCGAGCCGATGCCGGGGCTCGGCACCGCGCCGGGAATCGATTCGGTGAAGAGCGCGAAGGTGTAGGCCTGAGACAGGGAGATGAACACGGTGAGATACCGGGTCCACTGAGTGATCTTCTTCTTGCCCTCTTCGTCCTTCTGCATCTTGCCGATGGACGGGGCGACGCCGCCGGCCAACTGGAAGATGATGGACGCAGAGATGTACGGCATGATGCCCAACGCGAACACCGTCGCGCGGGACAGTCCGCCCCCCAGGGCATCGTACAAACCGAAGAACCCCGCCGCCGCCGAATTCCGGATGAAGTCGGCCAGGGCGGTGACGTTCACCCCGGGCGCCGCGATGTGCGCGCCAACGCGGTAGATGACCAGCGCAAGCAGGGTGAAGAGGAGCTTGCGCTTCAGCTCCTCGTCCATGGCCAGGTTGGGAACGCGCGGTGCTGACACTTACGCCTCGATCGTACCGCCGGCTGCCTCGATCTTTGCGCGCGCCGGCGCGGAAAGGGCCACGCCTCTGACGGTGTAGGCCCGGTCGGCGTCCCCGGTGCCCAGCAGCTTGACGGGAGAGTCCGGCTTGCCGATGAGACCCGCCGAATACAGCGTTTCGGGACTCACCTCCGCCGCACTCACCTTCTTCAGGTCCAGCAGGTTCACCACCTGGGCCTCCACCCGGAACGGATTGGTGAAGCCCCGCTTGGGCAGCCGGCGATACATCGGCATCTGTCCGCCCTCGAAACCGGGGTTGGTGGCGCCACCGGTGCGAGCCTTATGGCCCTTATTGCCCTTGCCGGAGGTCTTGCCCAACCCCGAGCCCGGTCCCCGCCCGACGCGCTTGCGGGCCTGAGTAGAGCCCGGAGCCGGCGCCAGGCTCGAGAGCGTCAGCCTGCGTTCCTGGGGCGCTGCATCCTGGGAGGCGCGCTTCGGCGCTGTCCGCCGGGCCGCAGCTTTACGGTTAGCCGCCCCACTGCCCCGCCGCCCCGCTGCCCCGCCTTTCACACTTTTCTTTTCCGCCATCAGCTCTCCTGCGCCGGCGACACCTCGACGAGGTGACGCACCTTGACCAACATGCCTCTGATCGACGACGTGTTCGGGACCCTCACCGTCTGCTGGTGATGGTTGAGGCCCAGCGAGCGCAACGTGCGGCGCATGGTTTCCGGGTGCCCGATCTCAGAGCGAATTTGCTTCACCGCCAGGCTGCTCGCCGCATCCTCGGTCGGGATTACCGCCGCGTGATGCGCCGGGCCCTGCCGGCCGACTGCCGGATTGCGTCCCATGGCTCAGCCCTCCTGCCGGGGCTTGTACGCGATCTGGTCGGGCTCGACTCCCCGCTCGCGGGCCACCTGGCGGGCAGAAACCAGCGCTCCCAGACCATGCATGGTCGCGCGCACCATGTTGTGCGGGTTGGTCGAGCCCAGGCTCTTGGTGAGGATGTCGGTGATGCCGGCACACTCCAGCACCGCTCGCACCGGCCCGCCGGCAATCACGCCGGTTCCGGTGGCGGCAGGCTTGAGCAATACCCGGCCGGCCCCGTGCTGTCCCACCACCTCGTGCGGGATGGTCGACCCGGTGCGAGGCAGCTCGATCATCGAGCGCTTGGCCGCATCAACCGCTTTGCGCACCGCCTCGGACACCTCGTTGGCCTTCCCGGTGGCGATGCCGACCTTGCCCTTGCCATCACCCACGGCAACCAGCGCATTGAAGGAGAAGCGCCTGCCTCCCTTCACCACCTTCGCGACGCGGTTGATGGAGATCACGTTCTCGACGTGGTCGCTGGGCCTGTCGCGGTCGCCTCGGTCGCGCCGCGGGCCACCGCGGCCGCCCCGATCGCCGCGTTCGCCGCCCCGTCCGCGGCGAGGCCGCTCGGATCCAGCCGGCCGCTCTGCGGTGGTTTGACCTTCGACGGTGGCTCCGCCTTCGAGGCTGGTACCCTCGAGGTTGGAAGCGCCTACTGTTTCCTCAGCCATCTAGAACTCCAATCCGCCCTCGCGTGCGCCGTCGGCGACGGCTTGCACGCGACCATGGTAACGATAACCCGCTCGGTCGAAGACTACCCTGCCGATCCCGGCTTCCTTGGCCTTCCGCGCCAGCAGCTTGCCCGTTCCCTTGGCCCGGCCGACCTTGCCACCGCCATCGGCCTCCAGGCCCTCGCTGTTGTCGCTCACCCCCAGAAGGGTTACTCCCAGCTCATCGTTCACCAGCTGGGCGTAGATGTGCTTCAGCGAGCGGTAGACCACCAGGCGAGGGCGTTCGGCCGTTCCGCTCACCTTGCGGCGGACCCGCAAATGCCGCCGGTAGCGAAGCTGGGCCCGGGTTTTCGGTCCGTGAATAGTACGCATGTTACTTCGCTCCCGTCTTGCCGGCCTTGCGCCGCACCTGCTCGCCTACGTAGCGAATGCCCTTCCCCTTGTAGGGCTCGGGCGGACGGACCGAGCGAAGCTCGGCCGCAACCTGACCGACCAGCTCCTTGTCGGCCCCTTCGATCTTGACCATGGTGTTGTTGTCCACCGTGATCTTGATGCCCTTGGGCGCCTCGTATTTCACCGGGTGCGAGTAGCCTACGATCAGGTTCACTCCATAGGGCTTTGCCTCGGCCTTGTAGCCGACACCCTGAATCTCGAGGTTCTTGCTGAAGCCCTTGGACACGCCTTCCACCATGTTCTGCACCAGGGTGCGGGTCAGGCCATGGAGCGCCTTGTGCCGCTTTTCCTCGCTGGGCCGGGTCACGGTGAACTGATCGTTGCTGAAGGCCAGCTGCATCTCGGGATGGAGCTCACGGCGCAGCTCGCCTCGCGGCCCCTTCACCGCGACGCTGTTTCCCTGCAGCTGGAGCGTGATGCCCTTGGGTACGGTGACCGGCTTTCTGCCAATACGCGACATGGCTCCTCCTACCACACCACGGCGAGCAGCTCGCCGCCGAGGTTGGCGCTGCGGGCCTCGCGATCGGTCATGAGCCCGCGCGGGGTCGAGACGATGGCCATGCCCAGCCCGTTCTTGACCCGGGGCAGCTCGCGGCACTTCACGTAGCGGCGAAGGCCCGGGGTGGAGACCCGGCGAAGCTCGCGGATGACCGGCGCCTCGTTGTGATACTTCAGATACAGGCGCAGCACACCGTGCCCGCCGTCATCGAGGATCTTGAAGTCCGCGATGTAGTGATTATCACGCAGCAGCCGGGCAACCTCGCTCTTCAGCTTGGACACCGGCATGTCGACTCGCCGGTGGCCCGCGGAGCAGGCGTTCCGGATCCGGGTCAGCATATCCGCGACGGGATCAGTCAGATTCATACTTGTCTTTCCTCTTACCAGCTGGCCTTGCGCACGCCCGGGATTTCCCCCTTCAGAGCGAGCTCACGGAAACAGATACGGCAGAGACCGAACTTCCTCAGTACGGCCCGCGACCGGCCGCACCGCTGGCAGCGGCGCACCGAGCGTACCTTGAACTTCGGCGTGCGTTTGGCTCTTTCGATCCAGGCGGTTTTCGCCATGTCTCCTCAACTACGTGAACGGTGAACGGTGAACGGTGAACGTTCACGCTTTCTCTTTCGGCTACGCAACTCTCTGGGGCGTCTCGCCCCGGAAGGGCCATCCCAACTCGCGCAGGAGTCCCATGGCCAGGTCATCCCGGTCGGCCGAGGTCACCAGGGTGATGTCCATCCCGTGAATCTTCTCCACCCGGTCGAAGTCGATCTCCGGGAAGATCATCTGCTCCTTGATCCCGAAGGTGTAGTTCCCTCGGCCATCGAAGCTCCGGTTGGGCAGCCCGCGGAAGTCACGAATCCGGGGCACCGCGAGATTGATGAAGCGATCGAGGAACTCGTACATGCGCGCCCCCCGGAGCGTCACGGTAGCGCCGACCGGAACTCCGGCTCGCAAACCGAAGTTGGCGATGGCCTTCTTGGCCCGGGTCACCACCGCCTTCTGTCCGGTGATCAGCCCCAGCTCTTCGACCGCCGCCTCGAGCTGCTTGGGGTTCTTGCCCGCGTCCCCCATCCCCACGTTGAGCACGATCTTGACCAGTCGCGGTACCTGGTTCGGATTGGCCAGACCGAACTCCTTGGCCAGGCGGGAACGGATCGTCTTCTCGTAATAGTCCAACAGCCGGGGCTTACCTTCCTGGGCCTTGGGCTCGTGATCCACGGCCGCAGCAGACGCCTTGTCCTTCCCCTTGCCTTGAGCCTGCGCTCCACCTTTGGGGGGAGCGGCGGTGGCCGTTCCGCCCTTTCCGCCTTTTCCGCCCTTTCCGCCTTCTTTCTCGTCTGCCATGACTAACGACTCCTCGGGATCGGCTGATCCGATTTCAGAGCGATCCGCTCGACGGTTCCATCGGCATCCCGGCGGCGCCGGATCCGGCTTGGCTCACCGCTCTTGGGATCGATCAACATCGCCTTCGAGTGGTGGATCGGCGCGGCGAACTCGACGATGCCGCCTTCCGCCGTCTGGGTGGCGCGGCGATGCCGCTTGACCACGTTCACGCCCTCGATCGTCACCCGCCCGGTCTTGGGATGCACCCGAAGCACCCGTCCCCGTTTCCCCTTGTCCTCGCCCGAGATCACCTGAACGGTGTCGCCCTTGGTGATGTGGAGGCGCATCCTGGTTGGAGCCTGGTGACGAATCCGCTTGGCCTTCTTGAATACCAGTGGCTTCATGCTAGAGCACCTCCGGCGCCAGTGATACGATCTTCATGTAGCGCTTCTCGCGAAGCTCGCGGGCCACCGGGCCGAAGATGCGGGTGGCCCGAGGCTCGCCGGCATCGTTGATCAGCACGGCGGCATTTTCGTCGAAGCGGATGTACGAGCCATCCTTCCGCCGGGTCTCCTTGGCGGTTCGCACGATGACCGCCTTGGCGACGTCTCCCTTCTTCACCTGGCCTGTCGGAATCGCGTCCTTGATGGCGACGACTACGGTGTCGCCCAGGCCGGCATACCGGCGCTTGCTGCCACCCAGTACCCGGATGACCAGGGCACGGCGGGCGCCGGAATTGTCCGCGATGCGGAGAATGCTCTCTTGCTGGACCATGTTACTTCGCCCTCTCCACGATCTCCGTCACTCGCCAACACACCGTCTTGGCCAACGGCCGGGTCTCCATGATTCGCACGGTATCGCCCGCCTTGGCGTCCATGTCGTTCCGTGCCTTCACCTTCTTGGTGCGGGTGACCTGCTTGCCGTAGACCGGATGGGCGTACCGGCGGACCAGGGACACGGTCACCGTCTTCTCCATCTTGTCGCTGGTGACCACGCCCTGGCGGACCTTGCGGCGGGTGCGAGTCGGGGTCTTCGTCTCTTCGGCCATGTCCGTTCCTAGTCAGGAGTCAGGAGTCTGGAGTCTGGAGCTTAGGGTCAGGAAGCTGGGCTTCCCGACTCCTGACTCGCGACTCCCGACTTCTCTTTCAAAATCGTCTTGATCCGGGCGATGTCCCGCCGGATGGCCCGAAAGCGCATGGGGTTCTCGATCGACTCGGTAGCCGAGCGGAAGCGGAGGCGAAACCGCTCCTCCGTCAGCTCGCCCAGGCGAGTCTGCAGATCTTCCACCGACATGTCGCGCAGCTCGTTCGGCTTCACCTCAGACCTCCTCACGCTTCACGAAGCGGGTCCGCACCGGCAGCTTGGCCGAGGCCAGCGCCAGCGCCTTCTTGGCCAGGTCCTGGCTGATCCCCTCGACCTCGAAGAGCACGCGGCCGGGCTTGACCACCGCGACCCAGCCCTCCGGGTTTCCCTTACCCTTACCCATGCGGGTCTCGGCCGGCTTCTTGGTGATCGGCTTGTCAGGGAAGATCCGAATCCAGACCTTGCCGCCGCGCTTCATCTCGCGGGTCATGGCCACCCGTGATGCCTCGATCTGCCGGTTGGTGATCCAGCCCGGCTCCAGGCTCATCAACCCGAACTCGCCGAAGGCCACCGTGTTGCCTCGGGCGGCGATCCCCTTGGTCCGGCCTTTGAACTGTTTGCGAAACTTGATTCGCTTTGGCGCCAGCATTCCTTACGCCCCCGTGCTGTACGTACGGCCGGCCATGTCTTCGATGACCTCGCCCTTGAAGATCCACACCTTGATGCCAATGGTGCCGTAGGTGGTCTTGGCCGTGCTGGTCGCGTAGTCGATCTCGGCCCGCAGCGTGTGCAGCGGCACCCGACCCTCGTGATAGCCTTCGGTCCGGGCGATTTCAGCTCCGCCCAGCCGCCCGGCGGCCCGCACTTTGATCCCCTGAGCTCCCATCCGCATGGCGCTCTGCACCGCCCGCTTCATGGCCCGGCGGAACGAGATCCGCTGGGTCAGCTGATGGGCGATGTTGTCACCCACCAGCTGGGCCGACAGCTCAGGCCGC